>CAYRGU010000034.1:0-3729 GCA_964423845.1 uncultured Nitrospirota bacterium | reverse complement strand
ATGGAAGAGCGGCTGTTGCGGTTTGAGCGGGTCGTGGCGCGGATTCAAGAGGCTGCGCGGCGGTCTGGACGGGATGCGGGAGAGATTACGCTGGTGGGTGTTTCAAAAGGGGTGGACGTGGAGACGATTCAGCAGGCCCAGGAAACGGGGGTCTCTGTTTTCGGGGAAAATCGGGTGCAGGAGGCGATCGGGAAGTTCCCCCCGCCACCCAGGCCGTACGCGGTGCATCTGATTGGTTCTCTCCAGAGCAATAAGGTGAAGTGGGGGGTCGGTTTTTTTGACTTGATTCATTCGGTGGACTCCCTGTCTCTGGCCCAAAAGATCAATGCGGAGGCGGCAAGGCAATCGGTGTCCCAATCGGTGTTGGTTCAGGTGAATATTGGCGGAGAAGCAAGTAAGCATGGCATCTCGGTGAAGGAGGCCCCCGGGCTCGTGGCGTCAATTCGGGCCTTAACCCACCTTTCCCTGCGTGGGCTGATGGTCATTCCTCCCGTGGTCGCCACGCCGGATATGGCCCGGCCTTACTTCTCAAAATTAAGACAGATGGGGGAGGGGTTGGGGCTTTGCCAATTTTCCATGGGGATGTCGTCTGATTTTGAGGTGGCGATTGAGGAGGGGGCCACCTGGGTTCGGATTGGCGAGGCCCTTTTTGGTTCAAGGGCCTCTGTGGTTTCAGAGGGGTAAAATGGGATGGATAAGACAGGTGGTGCGAGACCTGCGAGGGCTGCGAGGGCTCCTGGCCCTGCGAGGGCTGCGGGGGACGGGGTGAAGAAGCTGTCTCCGAAGAGGAGAATTGGTTTTGTCGGCGCGGGAAACATGGCGGAGGCGATGATCCGGGGGGTCCTGGATGCGGGTCTGTTCACGCCAGCGGATTTAATCGCATCGGATCTTTCGGAGGAACTTTTAAAGCGGCTTCATCGTAGTTATGGCATCTCGGTCACTCGAAATAACCGTGAGGTGGTTCGGGAGGCGGAGGTGGTGATCCTGGGGGTCAAACCGATGAGCGTGGATGCGGTTTTAGCGGAGGTGAAGTCGGAATTAAAGAAAAAGGTGCTTGTCTCCATCGCGGCGGGGATTCCTTTGTCCCGGTTGGCCGCAGGCCTGGAACGGGAGGCGAAGATTATTCGCGTGATGCCAAACGCCCCGGCACAGGTCCAGGCCGGCGCGACGGTCCTCTCTCCGGGTAAAGGGGTGGAGGAGGGGTCTCTTTCCCTGGTTCGTTCGATTTTTGATTCAATTGGAAAAACATGGGTGTTGGAAGAGCGCTATCTGGATGCTGTGACGGGGCTTTCGGGGAGCGGGCCGGCCTTTGTCTTCGTGATGATTGAGGCCCTTTCCGATGGTGGGGTGAAGTGTGGCCTCTCCCGCGAGGTTGCCCTGGCGCTTGCTGCGCAGACGGTCTTTGGCGCGGCGAAGATGATGCAGCAAAGCGGGGAGCACCCCGCGCGACTTAAAGATTACGTGGCCTCTCCCGGGGGGACCACCATTGCCGGCCTGCACCAACTGGAGGCGGGGAAGGTGCGCGCGGCCTATATGGCTGCGGTGGAGACGGCGACCCGACGTTCGGAAGAGTTGGGGCGATTTCCGGGGTAAGGAAAGGGGATTGGTTGTATGTTCATTTTGGCAAATCTGGTGTCGGCGTTGGCGGTTGTTTTAGGGTATCTCCTTGAGTTTTACATGTGGGTCATTCTGGTTCGGGCCCTCCTTTCCTGGGTGAACCCCGATCCGTACAATCCGATTGTCCAGTTTTTGTATCGGGTCACGGAGCCGATACTGCACCCCATTCGTCAACGAATGGGGATGTATACCTCTGGAATTGATTTGTCCCCGATGATCGTAATCCTTGTGATTATATTTTTAAAGACGTTTTTGATCGCATCTCTTTATGATTTTGCCAATCGGTTACAATAAATGAGGGGGAGACATGAAGCTTTCTGATTTGGGTCGGGTGGTTTTTAAAACCGCCTCGTTTGGGTACCGCCCCAAGGAGGTGGATCGGTATATCCATCGCTTGACGGAGGGAATTGAAGAGATTCTAAGAGAAAATCTGGAGTTGAAGCAGATGGTCGGGGTACGCGAAGAAGAGATTGCCGAGATGAAGCGCGGGGAAGGACCGTTGACGGATACCCTTGCCGTCGTTCAAAATACAATTGATCGGATGAAGGAAACTGCGATGAAAGAAGGCGAGCTGGTCATTTATCAAAGTGGCATTCAATCGGAGGAGATTCTTCGGTCCGCCGAGAAAGTGGTGATGCGGTTACAGCAGGAAGCGTCAGATTTGCGCCGCCAACGGGAGGGGACCACCGAGGAAATTAAGATGATGATGCAAGGTTGCGAACGGGTTTTTTATGTTGGGAAGCGATGGGAGATGAAAAATGAAAATTACACCAGTCGATATTCGTCAGATGACGTTTCGGACACGTTTCCGAGGCTATTATCCGAATGAGGTTGATACCTTCCTGGAAGATTTGGCGGACGAAGTCTCCGAGGTCCTCAAGGAGAATGCGACCCTGAAGGAGCGCCTCGAAGAGCAGAGTCGGACGATTGCAGATTTAAAAAAGAAAGAGACGGCCTTGACCCAGTCGATGATCATGGCGCAAAAGGCGATTGAAGACATGAAGGCCAATGCGAAGAAAGAGGGGGAGTTGATTGTCCGTCAAGCGGAGATTCGCGCGGAAGAGTCAACGCACCTTGCCGGAAAGCAGGTGACGCAGCTTCAGTCGGAGCTTTTAAGCCTGGAGCGGCAGCGAGACCTTTTTGTGGAACGGGTTCGCTCTTTGATGCAGAGTTTTGACAAAACCCTTCAGTGGGAGAGTGAACGGGAGTTGGCCAGCGAAAAGGAGCTGAAGGAAATCAAGGAATTAGAGGAAGCGTAGGTCAGGTCCCCACAGTGTGCGATCGGGGGCGTTCGTGGGAGTTCCGGTTTGGGGTCTGTTGGAAGGGGAAGAAATGAGCGTGACATTGAAAAATAAAAGATGGGTCGGGGGTGTGGCCATCGTTGTTTTTGTCGTTTTGTCCGTTCTTCTCCTGGAGGCGGCGCTTTTTAATCGGCTGGCCCCGCTTGCCAAGACGCCCCGTGTTCAGAAAGACCGCGCCCACCTCCCCGGCTTACCCCGATTTAACCAGATCGAAGAGGGCAAGTTCGTCTCGAAGGTTGGCAACGGCTGGACCGCTGTCCACACCCTGGATCCCGTTCTTCAGAAGACCATGGAAGACTATTTTAAAAAATACCGGGTGCCGTATGGGGTTTTTGTGGCGATGGAACCGGATACCGGGAAGGTCATCGCCATGGCCGAGTATTCTTCCAAGGACCCCAACGCGCGGAATTTATCTCTGACGGCCACCTATCCCGCAGCCTCCATCTTCAAGCTGGTGACGGCGGCTGCGGCGGTGGAAGAGGGCAAGGCCAGTCCAAACACGTCCATTGCCTATCATGGGAACATTCATCGGCTCCGTCCTGAAAAGCTGGTGGACAGTCCAAGGCGAGATCGCCAAAAGAGCACGCTTTCAGAAGCGCTGGCGCGATCCAATAATGTGGTATTTGCGAAAGTGGCCCTTCGCTGGCTGACGGTCCCGATGCTGCTGGCCTATGGGGAGCGCTTTCAGTTTAACCATGCCATCCCGTTTGACCTGCCGATTCAGGTCAGTCGGATGTCGATCAAGGCCAATCAGACTGATCTGGCGCGGGGTGCTGCAGGTTTTGGCGAGGTCTATCTCTCCCCACTCCAT
>CAYRGU010000033.1:0-22847 GCA_964423845.1 uncultured Nitrospirota bacterium | reverse complement strand
AGAAGCTTTAACGACCAGGCCAGCAGGTTAAAGCAAAGCGCCACCAGCAGGACTTTTCTAATTTGAGCGTGTCGGGATGAGGCGTCGTCGGTCATGGCCTTTTCAAGAGGAATCTTTTGTCTCTTGCTGTTTAGGCCAAATGAGAGAAGAAACGATAGAAACCGTAAGCAGAAGCGCCAGCACACCCAATGAAGCAGCGGTAGATATATGGTAGATGCCTGATATCAACATTTTAACGCCCACAAAGACGAGAATGGCCGAAAGCCCATAATGGAGAAAATGGAACTTGTCCATGATGCCGGCCAGAACAAAAAAGAGGGCACGCAGTCCGAGGATGGCAAAGATATTCGACGTATAGACAATGAAGGGATCCAGCGTAATTGCAAACACAGCAGGAATTGAATCAACGGCAAAGATAACGTCGGTGACTTCAACAAACAAAAGGACGATAAAAAGCGGCGTGGCAGTAAGAATGCCTCCTTGTCTGATAAAAAATTTTCCACCCTCATACAAATCCGAGACGGGAAAGAAACGGCGAAATAGTTTTAACACAGGGTTTGCTTCTGGGTCTAAATCTTTGTCTTTTTGAAAGGCCATTTTAATTCCGGTCAAAACCAGAAATCCTCCAAACAGATAGATGACCCAGTGGAAACGTGTCACCAGCGCAATTCCCGCGCCAATAAAAATCGCTCGCAACACAATGGCCCCCAGGATGCCCCAAAAGAGAATCCTGTGCAGATAGAGTGCGGGAACCTTGAAATACTGAAAGATCAATAAGAAAACAAATAGGTTGTCAATACTCAACGCTTTTTCAATGAGGTATCCCCCTAGAAATTCAAGGGCTGCATCGTGCCCCTTCCAGAAGTAGATCAAAAGATTAAAAAGAAGGGCCAACGCAATCCAGACCACTGTCCAGGAAATAGACTCTTTAAAAGAAACAACGTGGTCTTTTTTATTCACGAGCATGAGGTCTATTGCGAGCATCGCCAGGACAAACAGCGTAAAGAGGATATAGTAGATCATCTGGGGGTTATCCCTGTTTTAAAACCGTGTGGGCCGCCATCTTCAGTCCGGTCAGGATCAGGAAGACGCCAAACAGGCAGAGATGCTGGCACCACGACGAAAATACAACTTCCTGCCATCGCACCATGACAACGGCCGGGCCATGGTACGATAAAGAGAGGTGATGTTCAAGGCGCGCAACCGATTCGCGCAGGCTCAACAGGGGTTGTCTGGCTCCAATTGACAGGGTGAATCGGTTTATTTAAGATGCGGGACAGGCTCAATCAACATTTTATGGGGGAAAGTGTATGTCTCTTGCGGACTTGGTTCACCGGCAGATTAAATCCGTTCCTCCCACGCTTGGGATCAGTGACGTGGCCAGGCTGATGCGGCGTTTTAAAATTGGTTCTGCTTTTGTTGAAGAGCACGGGAATTTCGTTGGCATTGTCACAGAGAGCGACCTGGTCAGGATCGCCCTCACCGAAGGGCTTCCCTATCACACACCGGCTCGTTTGGTGATGAGCGCGCCCATTATCGAGATGAACATTCACCAATCGGTTTTGGAGGCCAATCACATCATGCACTTCAACGGGATCCGGCATCTCGGCATCTCCGAACAAGGAAAGATCGTGGGGCTGATCTCTGTGCGTGATCTGGTTCATTACTTTTCGACTCACGAGGAAAGCCCCCTCTATGAGCTGGGGGAGATCATTAAGCCATTGACGGTTTTAACGCATCGAGAGGTTGAAACGCTGGATGCCGCCATGCCAGTGAAGGTCGCGGCGCAACGGATGCGTGACAGGAAGATTGGCTCCCTGTTGATTGTGGAAAATGGCCACTATACGGGAATCGTTACCGAAACGGATCTTGTCCGAAAAGTGGTGGGCTATGCGTTAGACCCTGCCACCGTCCCGGTGGGGGCCATCATGAATACCCCCATCGTTGATATTGATATCTCCCGTTCCGCGCTTGAAGCGAATGAGCTGATGGCCCAAAAACGGGTGAGACACCTGGCGGTTACTGAACATGGGAAGATCGTTGGAATTCTCTCTATTCGAGATTTAATCGGCATGATTTCGATTCGGGATCTCCCGCGCTTCTTTCAACTGAAAGACTCCCTGGTTTGAATTTTCGTTCAATGCGCAAGCCTCCGCGCAACGAAACGGCGCAGGGGAAATCGGTTGGGAAGGTGTTAAAGCGGCCCGCCACGCGGGAAAGACCCGCTGAATAATCTGGTACGTCTCTTCGTCGTCGATGTCTACCGCACTCCCGCCAATATCCGTCTCTTGAAAGCAAAATCGGGTGCCGAGAAACAGGGACCCCTGGCGTTCCACCGCTTGCGTTGTAAGAAGTCGACGAAAAAGCGTTGCCAGCGCGAAAAGACGTTGCCGCATCAGCAACGCCACGCACTGCGCGGAAAGATAGATCCCCACCCCCCGCGTTCCGCTTGAGGAGTGTAAGACCTCCCAAATGACTTTCAGCCGATTCCACAGGGATCTTTGATGGCGACAGGCGTACATTTTTTGAATCGCCGCCATCCTCCCGATTCGATCGGGACGCACCAGATGAAGATTGTTCATTCGATAGGCCCGATCCTTGAGGTAAAGATAGTCCATTTTGATCCCCGGCAACCTCTCATTGGGATAAAACTGCGTTAACGCCGCCTCTGGGGTGACCCCCAGGCAGTAGTCATATCGGTCCATGTCACAGCCCTGAATAAACTGTTCGATTTCTGTGGAAGTCAAAAGAGGAATGTCGGCGGAAAGAAAAAGTGCGGAGACTCCAAGCCCTGCCGGGACTGCGAGCCCTGCCGGGACTCCAAGCCCTGCGGGAACTGCGAGCCCTGCCGGGGCTGCAAGCCCTACGGGAGGCGAATGGGTTGTTGCGGCCTCCCGGAGGGAGTAGGTGTAAGCATAGAGGGCATTCTCTAAAATGCCCCCCTTCTGTTCAAGAACCTCGATCGTTTTTTCAAAGAGGACTTCAGGGAGTGCCGCCTCCACCAGACGCAAAATCTGTTTCCGGGGACCGACAACATAAATTTTATCAATGCCGCTTGCGCCATCCAACGCCATCAAGACATGGAGAAGAAGCGGCCGCCCCGCAAGCAACAAAAAGGCCTTGCTTTCGCCACAGACCTGACCCCGGCCCCCCTGCTCTCCCGCCAAGACGAATGCGTTCATTTTATTCCGAGACTTGCCCCACCCGAAGGGTATAAAGAAAGGACTCTACCACCTTCGGATCAAACTGCCAGCCGGCGCATCGCTTGAGCTCCCCAATGGCATATTCCTGGCCGGGTGTTTTTCGGTAAATACGGTCCGCTGTCATTGCGTCATACGCGTCCACAACGGCGACAATTCGCCCTAAAATCGGGATTTCCTCTCCCTTCAATCCCCGTGGATAGCCCGTGCCATCCCAGCGTTCATGATCCGCCTCAACAGCGGGGACCACGGGCCATAAAAACTTAATCTTCCGAACAATGAGGCCCCCATAGATGACATGCTTTTTCATGACCTCATATTCCGCAGGCGTCAGCTTCGCGGGTTTCTTCAAAATCTGTTCTGGAATGCCAATTTTCCCAATGTCGTGAAGCAGGGCCGCGTAACAGGCCCACTCCTGGTCCTGTTCGGACAGGCCCATATGCTGTGCCACCTCCCGTGCATAGGCCATGGTGCGATCGGAGTGTCCCTGCGTGTCCACATCTTTTGCCTCCAGCGCGCCCGCAAACGCCTGCATGACATCTCGATTCGCCGCCTTGAGTTGATCCGTCTTTTCGAGGACATCTTCAAAGAGGCAGGCATTCTCAATGGCCTGTCCCAATTGATTGACCGAGGCCTGGCAGAGCGATCGTTTTTCGTAGGTGAACGGGGTCCTCTCCCACTGCCGCATTTCGCCAATACTTAAAAGGCCGATGAGTGTCTCCCGGCGCAGGATGGGAACAATCAGAAGTGACTGAATTCCCTTGAGGCCACCTGTTAAAAGTTTTTCATCGCACGGGGTCATCGCCTCAATCTCAACGCTTTGCATCAGGGAAGCCTCCCCTTCCCGCGCCATCCGCTGAAAACAGGCCGACTCCTCCCGACAGCACGAGAAATCAGCATCTCCATCCCAGGGGAGGGCGCGGAGGAAGCAATGGGCCTTGAGGGTCAACCTCTCCTCTCGAAGCAAAATAAGCCGGCAAAATGTGGCGGGAATCTTTTTGCAAATCAGCGATACCGTCGCATTCAGGATGGCTGAAAGGTCGAGAGAAGAGGCGATAATGGTCGTCGCCTCGAGGAGAAACTGAAGCTCCTGGGTTCGTTCTTCAAAACGCTGCAAATTATAGAGTCGCTCCGTGCTGACCCGCTTGAGTTCAGTAATTTCTTTTTCCAACTTCTCAACCAGGCGGACGTTGTACTCTTTCAAATAGACCGACTCTTCCTGATGAGGCATCTGATCTTTCTTTCCCATCAGATAGGCCTCAATCTGCACCCCAAACTCCCGGACATCAATCGGTTTTGGAATATAGCCATTACACCCTGCCGTCAAGGCCCGTTCCCGATCCCCCTTCATGACGTTGGCCGTCAGGGCGATGATGGGGGTTTGAGACAGGCCGGAGAGGCTTTTAATGAGTGTGGCCGCAGCATAGCCATCTAAGCCGGGCAGATTGATATCCATGAGAATCAGATCGGGGAGCTCTCGCTTCGCAGTCTCAATCCCCGCCAAACCGTCTGCACGGAGGAGAACCTCATGCCCCTTTGACGCTAAAATGCGATGAACCAATTGTCCATTTTCCGGATTATCTTCAATATATAAGATTTTTTTCCCCATCCCGGACTCCTCTCTTTTTAGAGGGCTTGCGCCGCCCCTCGCAGGGCACGCTGCCCTCGCAGGTCTCGCAGACACCGCAGGGGTCTCACCCCTCCCTCACAAACGACGATTTCCTTGTCAATTCAGAGACCCCCGTCTATCCCTTGACTCCCATCGGAAGAAAAAATGAAAATGTGGCGCCTGATCCCTTCTCGCTCTCCGCCCAGATTCTGCCGCCATGCATCTCGACGAACCGTTTAGACAGGGCAAGTCCAAGACCCGCCCCGCCCTGACTTCTCGTCGAGGAAGGGTCCAACTGCCTAAATTCTGTAAAGAGCACCGGGATGTCTTCTGGACGGATCCCGATGCCCGTATCGATCACCGAGATTTCCACCTGATCGACCCGTTCCCTGACGCGGAGGGTAATCGATCCTTTTGGCGTAAATTTTATGGCATTGCCGAGCAAGTTTAAGATCACCTGCCGGATCCGGCTCCGGTCCACACAAACCCGTAGCGGTGCCCCCACAACATCCAATTTAAGGGTGACCGGATGGTCTTTGATCAGGGTCTTTGCTGTTGCCATGACATCCACAATAATATCAGAGAGGCCCACCTCTTCGATGTCCAAGCGCATTTTGCCCGCTTCGATTCTGGAAATATCCAGAATGTCATTAATGATCGCCAGCAGGTGTAAACCGCTTTTATTAATGGCCTTAAGGTCTTCTCTCTGGGTCGCAGTGATGTCGCCATCGATGCCGTCAATCATCACCTGCGCAAAACCAATAATGGCATTCAAGGGCGTTCTCAATTCATGGCTCATATTGGCCATGAATTGCGTTTTCAAAAGATCGGCGCTCTGGGCCCGTTCCATCGCGCCACGGAGTAAAATGTTTTTCTGCGCCAATTCTTCCGTCCGCTCTTTCACCTTTTGCTCCAGGGCCTGCTTATAGTCTTGCAGCTCTATCGCCATAAGTCGCAGGTCGGCATTGGAGGCCTCTAATTTCTTATTTTTATCCCGGAGCGTGTCATCCCGCTCTGAAAGAGATTCTGCCATCTGATTGAAGATGGTCGCTAACTCTCCAATCTCGTCCCGATAACGGACATGGACGCGCCGCTTCATGTTGCCCTGTACAATCTCTTGCGCGGTCCGGATCATCCCCTTGACCGGCAAGAGGGTTACCCAGACAAACCCCTCGCAGATTAAAACCCCAACAACGACCACGCTCAAGGTCAAGCTAAGATAGAACCAGACCAACCGCTGAAGCTTCTGGCCCATGCGCTCGTGGGAGAGGGCAATCTCCGCATAGCCCAGCACCACGGACTTGTCCGCCTCCCGATTCCCCCCCCCTTCAGGTGAAAAGACCGGTTGTGGGGCTGGATTTTCAGTTCCTCTTGGGAAAATGGGGGCGATAAAAATAGACGCCGTATGTCCGCCATACAAGGCGGACTCGCTGGAAGTGCGCAGGGTCAACGATGAAATCGGCAGCGCCAGCGCCTTTTTCTCCAAGGCCTTGTACAGGACACCATCCCGTGCCGCTTCGAGGATCAACTGTCCCTGGTCGTTATAAATACGGCCATAGAGCACCGATTCTCCCCGGATCACGCCACCCAACAGGTCCCGTAGTGCAACGTGGTCGTCGATTAAAACGCCATATCGGCTATTAAAGGCAAGATTGGAGACCCCTTCCTGGCCCCGTTCCAGCAATTCATTGTTCAGGACATCCCGCATCGACCGATAAGAGTAGATGCCCAGAATCAGTCCGACCAGCATGACGATTGCGGCCACCATGATGGAAAACTTTGCCCGCAAGCTGGTGACTCGGGAAAGTTTCATTGAAATACCCCGTTCGCCTGACTTAAAACCTCTTTTGGAATTTCCACCCCGATGAGGCGAGCGGTCTTCAGGTTGATGCTGATCTCTTGGGTCTGCGGGGCAAGAATCTCCCCACGAAACCGGCCCGGACTCTTTAAAATTTGATCCGCCACCTGCGCAGACTGTTTTCCGATCATCTCATAATTGGGTGAAAGGGAGAGCAGTGCCCCAAGCTTCACCCAGGCCGGAGAGGACGCCATGAGGGGAATGCGATCCTGAATGGTGGCAAGGAGCATGAAGGGAACCAACTCCGGGGTCATCGCCTGTGTTTCCGAAATCATCCATACCCCTTCAACCTGGGGCAACAGGCCGCGAAGCGCCAGAGGAAACGCGCGTGGATGGCCCACTTCAACGGCAATCAACTCGATCTGAAGCAGGCGCGCCTGCTCCCGAACCTCCCGGATCCATTCTGGGGGATGAGAGGTATCATAGATAACGCCAAGGTGTTGCATCAAAGGCAATACACGCTTAAAAAGAGCAAGATGATCTGCCACCGGCATTTCCATGGAAATACCGGTTGCGGCCCCTTTGGTTAACTGATATCGCTCCGGGGAGACCACCATGGTATAAACCATCGGGATGTCCGGGAGGTTTTCTTTTGAAAGGGTTGCCGCCTGGGCACCGACGGCTAAAATCAGATCGGGCTTCGAGCGCCGAATTTGCCGAATAATGTCAATGCCGACTTCACGGTCCCCTTTTATGTCGTATTCAGTCGTCTTCGCCTGGGTTTCACTTAAGAAGCCCTGAATCGCTTCATTGTAGTGGGCCAGATCGCGGCTTTTAACGATGGCGACTTCCCCTCGCAGACCTTGCAGGGGGCGCCCCCCCGATGCGGCGAACGCAACTGGCTCGACCCCTCCGAGGGGTGCGATCCCTGAAAGGGGTGCGACCCCTGCAAGGGGGACGACTATTGCGAGGAGTACAACCCCTACGAGGGATGCGATCCCTGCAAGGGGTGCAACCCCCCTAAAAATATCCCGTGACCTTAACATGAGGTCCCTTCGACCGAAGGGAAAAGTCTCGACAAAAGACAATAGAAACAATTAAGGGTACCCCTAAAAACCGTAGCGAGCGGTCTGATTGCAAGGCGCACGGAACGCAGGAACCGCAGTGTACACGTTTGTACATGAGGATTACGAGTACCGCGCAACGCAGCAATCGGGCCGCGCAGTAGGTTTTTAGAGGTGCCCTTAAGAATCAAATGGATTCCGAAGGATAATGGTGTCTCCCCGTTTTGAACCGGTGGAGATCAGGTCAATGCTGCACTCAACCTGTTTCGAGATGGCTTCAAGGTATGCCCGTGCGTTTCTGGGCAGTTTTTCATAAAGGGTTGTCCCCGCAGTTGATTTCTTCCAACCTGGGAATCGCTCAAAAACCGGGGTGCACTTCTCTAAGACAGAGAGGGACGCGGGCATTTCATGATAGGTTTTTCCTTCATGTTGATACCCAACACAAACCTCGATTTCAGGCAAGCCGTCCAGCACATCGAGCTTGGTTACGGCCAGGGAGGTGAGGTGGTTCACGCGCACTGCATAACGGACCAAAATCGCATCAAACCAACCGCATCGCCTCGGCCGCCCCGTGGTCGCGCCAAACTCCCCGCCCTTTTCCCGAAGAAAATTTCCCGTGGCATTGTCCAGCTCCGAGGGAAATGGACCGCTTCCGACGCGGGTGGTATAGGCCTTGGCCACCCCCATGACGGCATTGATTCTCGTGGGGCCCACCCCTGTCCCCGTACAAGCCCCCCCCGCCGTTGCATTGGAGGAGGTGACATAGGGATAGGTTCCCATATCCACGTCCAGATGGGTTCCCTGCGCCCCCTCAAAAAGGAGATGACATCCCGCATCAATGGCCTGATTGATGAGCCGGGACGTATCGGTGACATAGGGGATCATTTGCTTCGCATAGCCCATATATTCTTTGTAAACGGCTTCCAGCTTAAATCCTTCCACCTTATAAAGCTGTTTCAGGAAGTAGTTCATCTCCGTCAGGTTTGTGGAAAGCTTCTCTCGAAAGAGGGAGGGTTCTAAAAGATCAATGACGCGTATCCCAATGCGGGCCATTTTGTCGGCATAGGCCGGTCCAATGCCGCGTCCCGTGGTTCCAATCTTCCGGGTGCCTTTAAGCTTTTCGCTGGCCTTATCAATGGCCCGGTGATAGGGCAGGATCAAATGGGCCATTTCGCTGATAAAGAGTCGCCCGGAAACGGTAATCCCCTGCGAAGATAACCCATTCAGTTCGTGAAGAAGGGCTTTGGGGTCAATGACAACGCCATGGCCGATCACGCCCCGCTTCTCCGGATGGAGAAGGCCCGTCGGCACCAGGTGAAGGACAAAGACCTTATCTCCGATGACCACCGTATGGCCCGCATTATGCCCCCCTTGATAGCGGACGACACAGTCTGCCTTTTCCGAGAGCAGATCGACGATCTTCCCCTTCCCCTCATCCCCCCACTGGGCACCAATTACGACAAGATTCATCGTCCCCTTTCCTCCAAATGAACTCAACCCTCCGAGTGTAGGCCGAACAGAATTACCATGTCAATGAACACGGCTCACCTCACACTTGCGGGTCAGGCGGGCCGACCGGAGTTGTCTCTCACAACAACCCGCCCCGTCATGTCAGTCCCCCTAAAAGGGATTGAAAACCCGTTTCATGTTTCCCCATTCCTGGTCCACGATCTGGCCACCCCATCTTATTTTTTCGATTTTTTTCTCTCGATAGGATTCGATGACGGCCCCCTCGTTTCCAGCCCTCACCATCAGTGCCCCATCCTGATCGGTCCGGTAAATCTTGACGTTCATCGCGGAAAAGGCCGCAACCACCTCCGGGTGGGGATGACCATAACGATTTCGTCTCCCCACTGAAAAAAGCGCGTATTGAGGCGAAACGGCGTCCAAAAATGCCGGGTCCAGCGCCCCACGGCTTCCATGGTGTGGCACTTTCAGGAGGGTACTTGCCAAGGCCTGTTTCAGGGGAAGGAGCGCCTTTTCGGCCTTTTTTTCAATATCCCCCGTAAAAAGAATGGAAAAACCCTCTCTTCCGAAAGAAGGACACAGAAGGTGTATGACCACCGAGTGATTATTGTAATCTTTTTCATGGAAAACGTTTGATTCGTTCAAAAAAGAGAGCTGACACCCACCGATGACCCAGGGCGCGACAGTTCTGTCCAGGGTGCGCGGGACTAATCCTTTCTGTTGCACGGCCTCCAGAAATTCCTGAAAGAAAGCGGTCTCATGGGCCATTCCGTTGGTCCAGACCTCTCCAATCTTAAATTTCCGAACGATATGGGCCATGCCGCCGACATGATCCATCTGCGGGTGCGTTGCCACCAGATAGTCAATCTTCCGGATCCGCCGCTCCCAAAGATAGGGAGAGAGGGCCACCTTGCCAAGACTGATTCGTCCGCCGCCGCCGGCATCAATTAACAGGACCGGTCCGCCTGGGAATTCAATCACGGCAGAATCCCCCTGTCCCACATCCAGAAAGGCCACACGAAGCTCGGAGGGTGGAATGCGGATGCCACCCCATCCTAAAAAATAAAGGTAGAAGCCAGCCAGCGCAGGGACCCCCCATCGCCATGAAATTTTTCTGACAAGAAGCATAAACATAATGCCGTAAAATAACACCACCATCCAAAGCGAGGGGGAGGCAAAATGAATCTCTGCGAAGGGAATTTTCGCAAACCACTCGGTCAGGCGATAATAAAAACTCCCCAGAAATTGATGCCAGGAGGCCCCGGGGAAAGCACTCCCCCAAAAAAGAGAGACGACGGCGGAAATTAAACCAAACGGAACGAGAATCCATCCGGCAAATGGAATAATCGCAAAATTGGCGAAGAGTCCCACCCATCCAAACTGGTGAAAATAGTACAGGGTCAATGGGGCCGTTCCAAGGGTCGCGCCAAGGGTCGTCACGGTCATCAGATGAATCGGGTTTAAAACATATTTCTGTAGGGAAGAGGGGGCCGCCTCCTGCGGGCGCGGAAACTGATGATGCCACCATTCAACCGTTAAAATCATCGCCAGGACTGAAATGAAAGAGAGCTGAAAAGAAAGATCAAACACCGCCTGCGGATCGGGCACCAGAATCAGGAGGGCGGCAAAAGAAAGCGACGTGATCATCTCCTGACTTTTCCCAATCCAGATCGAGACAAGGTAGACCAGAATCATTGTCAGGGATCGAAGGGTGGCCACCTCCCCGCCGGCCAGCATGGCATAAAACGTGACGGCAACAGCCGTGATCAGCGCCGCCCACTGGGAGGGAATTTTATAAAGTGAGAGTCTTAAAAGAAGCGGTGTGGGAAGACCCATCAGTGCCATCCGTGACGCGCCAAAGACAATCAGGGCAACCAACGCCAGATGAGAGCCGGAAATGGAGAGGATATGGGTGGTCCCCGACGCTGCGAAAGCCTCTCGAATGGGATCGGTTAAATAGCCGCTCTCTCCGAGGATCAGGGCCATCAATAGCGCGAGCGGTTCTCCATGGAGCGAGGTCAGCATCTTCTGACGAATCTCTTCACGCCACCGATAGAGGGTGCGGAAGAGGATCGATCCACCCTCTCCTACTTTTTTAATCCCCTCGATGGAAGGGACACCGGCCATGACGCCCTCTCCTTGACGCTTCCGATAATCGGCATACGGAAAGCCCCCCGGGTTTTCATACTGGCTTGGACTGCGTAACCGCACAACCATCTCCAGGTGATCGCCATATTCAAAGGGAACTTTCTTTTGATACACCCGGAGCGAAAAGGAGCCAGAAAGGGGAGAGCGCGTCAGGTTATCCTGACCGCCGTATCTTGCGATCCCCTTCATGGGAAGAACCACTTGGGTTGGCGTGTGCCGAATCGGGCCATTGATTTCTGCGACGAGCCTGACCACGCCGCGATCCGCAAGCCACCGCAGATCCTCGCTTGAAAGGGGCGTTGAGACCAGGCGGTATGCCGAAAAGGAGAGCAGGCCGACCATGAGGGCGGTTGCGGTGAGAAGGCGTCCCCCTAAAAAGAGCGCCTCGGAAAAAATGAAAACAACAAGAAAGAAGGAAAGCGTCAGGGGATAATAAGAGAATATCTCGCCGCAGAAAAGCCCTGCGACAGCGGCCATGGCGCCTGTGACCAAGGGGCTTCTATCCGGCTGATGAAAAAGGCCCATCCGCTACCTTCTCACTTCGCTCGCCGCCTCACGCACGACAGCATACGCGCCGACTTGGACCGCCGTGATCATCGTTCTATTTTTGTGTTTGGAGAAGACCCGCGACAATCATGGCCAGAACAATCCCAAAAATGATCGCTGTCACGCAGCCGCAACCCCATCGGTTGACCGATTCCACATCTTGCGTTAGTTTTTTGGCCTTGCGCTTTATCACCATCGTTCAATCAATCCTTTCGCAATCCTTTCGCAATCCTTTCGCTGCGTTACATTTTACGCATCAAATCCCATGGATCTCCTATCGAAACTCCGCAAGAGATTCGAGGATCGCATGGGTTGCGCGCGACCGATTCAGGGTGTAAAAGTGAATGCCTGGCGCGCCTTGGAGCAAAAGATCCCGACACTGGGCCATGGCATGGCGAATGCCAATGGCGATCACACGATCCGGCTGGTCCTGAACCGATTCAAGCTCAAAGAGCAACCCGGCAGGCATCAGCACCCCGCACATCTCGGCAAACCGTTTGACCTGCGCGACACTGGTAATGGGCATCACCCCCGGAATGATTGGGATCGTCACGCCTGCGGCCCGAGCGCGATCCACAAAATTGTAATAGTGCCGGTTCTCAAAAAAAAGCTGGGTGATGACAAAATCAAGTCCGCAATCGACCTTCTTCTTAAGATACTCAATATCCTTTTTCAGGTCTTTACACTCGACATGGCCTTCCGGATAACACGCCCCTCCCAATGAAAAGGAATAGTCTTTCCGGATATGGGCAGTCAGTTCGGAGGCATAAGAAAATCCGTCTGGCGCCGCAGAGAACAAATTTTCCCCTTTGGGAGGATCTCCCCGGAGTGCTAACACATTCTCGATCCCACCTTCCTGAAGAACATCTAAAACCCGATCAATCCCCTCTCGACTCATCCCCACACAGGTCAGATGCGACATCGTTTCAATCCCATGCTCGCGTTTAACGCGCGTCACGAGCGCAATGGTCTGACGCCGCGTACTTCCTCCGGCGCCATAAGTCACAGAGACGAACGTGGGGTTCAGCGTTTTTAAGTCGCCGATGGTTTGAAAGAGATCGTCCATCCCGCCCTCTGTTTTGGGGGGGAAAAATTCAAATGAAAACACCTTCTGTGGCAACTTCAAGCGTTCGGAAATTTTCATCAGATTGCGGTCAGAGAGAGGGTTCCGGGTTCGTGCTGAAGGCGATAGCCTACGGCCATTTTTTCAGGACGGTAAGATACCTTTGCTTGTCGGACATTTTCAAGTCCAGAGTCATCCATGACATTGATCCAGGTCACATCAGACAACGTGGCGCAAAAGTGCCGAAAGAGAAAAGAGGCCGCACCGGTATAGTCTAAATCCGTGATTTCTGCAACGACACAGAACGTCTCGCGGTTCAAGCGAAAACCAAAGGTATAACCAATCAGGCTTTCTCCCACCGCAACGACTCTCCCCAGCAGGCCCAGGCGGATGCCTTCCGTGAGAATCCGCCGATGCACGCCTCGGGCGTCCTGAAGCATCTGGCCATAGATCGGATCGGAACAACGGCGTTGTCGGGCCTTCGCCCATCGGTCAAAAAGGGCCATGGCCCCGACAAGATCGTCCGAGACATAAGCGCGGCTCGTGGGCGCGTAGGTTTTCTGGAAATGATTGCAGGCCCATCGTTTTGTTTTGTAGCGATTCCCGATCAGATCCACCAAAGACTGTCGGCGATAGAGATATTCAGCGGTGACCGGCATCACTTCCCATCCGTGGTTTTGGTAAAACGTCGCCTCCTCTTCGTGAATATTTTCGATTCGTGAGATAGACGGATGGGGATTATTTTTATCCATCCACCCAAAACAGGATTCAACAAGGGTTAAATCACCCTTTCCTAAAGGGGGAAGCGGCATATAAAAACAGCCATCATATTCAGCGAAGAGAAGAAAATGATCGCGATCAACAGACCAATAAAATGAAAAATGATCGCCCCAGAGAAATGGCATCATCGAAGCGTAGAAGGAGAGGGGGCGTCCCGTTTGAAGGAGATAGTCCGACAGAAGCGGCTCGGTCTGACGCGTGAACGGATGCAACGTCAAGGACATGTCACGCCATGGACCGTGTGTTTTCTTTCGAAGGGGTCAGCCCGTGAATGGGCGCAAGGGGAATGACATCTTCCTGATACCGTCCAATCAGAGCCGGGTTGGAGATTAAGATCTCCAGGATCGGATCAGACGTCAAAAAGGAGAGGACACGATTCCTCTCTTCTCCATTTTTAATCTCCTCCGCATGTTCCCGAATAAAAGGGCATTTTGTGTCAATGCCGAGCACCACCTGGCCCGTGGTCTCTCTCATGATGGAAAAGGGATAAATACGACAATCCAGGGGACGTCTTTCGTAAATCTGGCAGTGGTGGGTCTGGGGGTCAAAGTAAGGACAGCGGCACCCTTCTTCTCCAGGGATGAGTCGGACCTTCGCCCCCAGGGTTCCCCGAGACGGGAAAAACCGCAACTCCGGGGCCCGCATCTGTGCAAGTTCATCTCCGGTAAAATAAGGGATCAAAAAGCTGTCCTCCTCCGGGAAACGACAACAGACATCGCAGGTCAGGCAAAGCGCAGAAGGAACAATCTGTGGGAGATCGGCATATTGTTTCATAGATCAATCGTACGTCGGCGAAGACCAAACAAGAAGATCAAACAAAAAATGTGGCGGGGAAGTTTCCTCCCCCGCCAACACTGAAGTGACTCATAAGCCGAGTTCTGTTCCCCGGAAGAGGCCGGGGCGGTGATCATTTCTCTGGACGGAACGTTGCCGTTCCGTTCTTGCGACCTTACCCGAGAGTCACGGATGGGCCATCCTTCCTGAAGGGAAGTCGGTTGCGTATTGACCCCACGCCCCTTCATTGCTCTCCTATTTGGTCTTGCTCCAGGTGGGGTTTACCTTGCCTTCGATGTCACCACCGAAGCGGTGAGCTCTTACCTCGCCATTTCACCCTTACCCATGAGAAAATACACAGGCGGTTTATTTTCTGTGGCACTTTCCTTAGGGTCGCCCCCAGTCGCCGTTAGCGACCACCCTGCCCGACGGAGCTCGGACTTTCCTCTCCTCATCGGGAGACGCGAGAGGGATACACCCTCCATTCACCATCGCCATAACGCGCTTTTTACTGATCCCGACAAAGAGCGACCACCTGACTCACTTCGGTGAGGATTGTACGTTTTCTGTTTCTATTTGTCGAGGCTCTGCTGGCCGGGGAATCTGGCTTGATATTTTCACTCCAGGGAACCGGTGAAACCGCGCAACGAGGAAACTTCCGGCACAGAGGAGAGGACTTTTTGAGGGTCTTGATCCGCGCGGAAGATCAAGCGATTGGATAAATAATTCTGCGACAATAGGTGCAGAACTGGAGGATTTCCTGCATTTTCACCAATGCCACGATCTGTGGAGGAAGGCTGAAGTTGCAACCCATACAGGTGTTTGCATTCATTCCCACCACAGCCGTTCCTTTACGGGACACCATCAGGTGACTGTATTCTTTCAGCAATACCGGATCAACCTGGGCCACCAGGGTCTCCCGTTCTTTGAGCAGCGCATTAGCAAGCCCCTTAAGCTGTGTCAACGAGGCTGAAATCTCTGCATTTTGTTCGGCAGCATTTTTTTCTTCCACAATCACACGAGATTCCTGGACCGCCACTTCCTTCCGCTGGAGATCCACCTTTTCCATCACCATCAGAAGGGCCTCTTCGATGGTTCCCTTTTCTGTGCGGACCCCGGTTAATTCAGTCAAGTACGCCTGGTATTCCTTGTTGGTTTTCAGTTCTGTGGACTTTCCCTTCAGTTTGGTAATTTTTTCCTCTATCAGTTGTAAGATCTGTTCCTTCTCTTTTTTCTCCTTGCTGAGAAGATCCATGAGCATCTTGGACTTTACGAGGGCCTCTTTTTCCCGATCCACAGCCTCCTGAGCCAATTTAAGCTGTTCTGGCAGTTGACGTTGCTCCGTCTCCTGCTGTAATCGCCTCACATCCAACGCCTGAAGTTGAATCAGAAAACCCAGCTGATGATTCACCCAATCTCCTTAAGAATCGCATTAAAATGCGTACGGTTATCCCGGTGGGCCCACCAGGGTTCGAACCTGGGACCAACCGGTTATGAGCCGGCCGCTCTAACCCCTGAGCTATGGGCCCGTGAACTCATGTTTATAAACTTTCCACAAAACTGCGAAGCCGTTTGCTCCGGCTTGGATGACGCAACTTCCGTAAAGCTTTGGCCTCGATCTGTCGGATGCGCTCTCGCGTGACTTCAAAATCCTGTCCGACCTCTTCCAGGGTATGATCTGTTGCTTCTCCAATGCCAAACCGCTTCCGAAGCACCTTTTCTTCGCGAGGGGTCAGGGTTTCTAAAACGCTTTTGATCTGCCGCTGCAGGTCATATCGAATCGCCGCATCGAGTGGCGAAACAACCTTTTTGTCCTCAATAAAATCTCCCAGGTGCGAGTCTTCTTCTTCACCAATGGGCGTTTCGAGGGAAATGGGCTCTTTGGAAATTTTCATGATCTTTTGAACCTTCTCCAGAGGCAAATCCATCCGCTCTCCGATTTCTTCGGGCGTCGGTTCCCGGCCCAACTCCTGGACCAGTTGTCTTGCCGAGCGAATCAATTTATTGATGGTCTCAATCATATGCACCGGGATTCGAATGGTCCGCGCCTGATCGGCAATGGCGCGGGTAATGGCCTGGCGAATCCACCAGGTCGCGTACGTTGAGAATTTATAGCCTCTTTTGTACTCAAATTTATCCACCGCCTTCATCAGGCCGATATTTCCTTCTTGAATTAAATCCAGAAACTGAAGGCCGCGGTTGGTATATTTTTTGGCGATGCTGACGACCAGGCGTAAATTGGCCTCCACCAGTTCGCTCTTGGCATATCGTACGCGTTGATCGGATACCGAGATCTGTCGGACAGCCTCCTTCAACTCCTCCACCGAGATCAGGAGGTTTTCTTCCATGGTCTGAATTTTTTTGCGGGCATTTCGATAGGTTTTCTCTAACTCTAAAATCTGTGCCTTTTCCATATGCAGGCGCCGCTCCGCCAATTGCATCTCCCGTGGCTCACTTTTCAGTTTTGAAAAAAACGGGCCCAAATCATCCGCTGCAACTTTTCTTCGGCAAAGAGAAATCTCCCGCTCGGCATGGCTGACGGTATCTAACTCCGTCCTCAAATTCACGATCAGATCTTCAACGACAGAGGGATGCAGGTTCAGGGCTTCAATTTTTTCAAGCAACTTGTCCCGCGACGCCTTGACCTCCTCGTGGGAAAACCGCTTGATCTTTGACCGTTTTGCCAGAAGCCTGACCTTTTCCAAAACCTTCAGATGTAGGCGATGACGGTACTTTAACTGCACCAACAACGCCTCTATCTTCTCCCTGGCCTCTTTTTCACGTTTTTCAACGACATCAAACTCCTCTTCCGGAATGGAGATAAAATCTCCGATCGGCATCTCCCCTTTGCACGCCTTGTCTCCCATAGCCAAAAGATCACGAACCACAACAGGAAGGCAGAAAACCACGGACAGAATCTCTTTTTTTCCCTCTTCAATTTTTTTGGCAATCACAATCTCGCCCTCCCGGGAAAGCAAAGAGACCGAGCCAATTTCACGAAGATAGAGCCTCACCGGATCATCCGTTCTTGTCACAACACCCGGCGTCAGATCAATCTCCTTTTCGTTCTCCTCGGGCGTTGCGTCGGCTTCGGGATCGGGCGTTACTTGTAATTCCTCCAATTCCGCCTCGGGCTCTTCCGCGTTGACACTGGAAATACGGGATTGATCTTCGCGATCCACGACTTCAATGTCCATCTCACCGAACATACACATGATGTTGTCGATCTGTTCCGAAGAAAGCACTTCCACAGGCAGGGCGCTATTTAATTCGTCATAGGTTAAAAACCCTTTTTCCTTGCCCAGATGAATCAACTGCTTGACTTCTTCTAATCGTTCTTCTCTCGCCATGCCCCCCCCAAAATTAACGTGACATCGTCAATTGATTTGACTCTTTCTCTTTCATGAGATCAAAAAGCTCCCCTTGAAATCGTTTCACCGAGGCTAAATCCCCGTCCCGGTCTGCCTGGATCAACGCCTTTTGAATCCGGATTCCCTCTCGTTGCAACCGATCGCCGCGCAACCTGATCATCACATCCTCCGCAACTTTCTGGGCATTTTCACACCCCATATCGACCAGGGATAGGCGATAAAAAAGCCCTTCACTCTGAAGCGCCGTCAGATCGTCGGGCCGGCGCCACGTTTTCGAGTTTTCACTCCAGAAATGGGACAGCATCGTCCGGATTTCTGAATGGGTGAAGTCTGATATCTCAATCCGGCCATTCAGTCGTGCGGGGTCCAAAGGCCCCTGAAGAAGCAGGACGGCTAACATCTCTTCCGCAGGAGGAAGACGCTTCACCTCACTGGGGATTGCCCCCCCTCCCGGGGACGCGGTTTTTTTATGGCGAATTCGTCCGATGAATTCAGCGCGGACATCCGCTTCAGACAGATCAAGCTCTTCTGCCAATTTCTTCAAATAATAGCCCTGCTCGATTTGATGCTCCGATCTTGCAAGCAGCGAAAAGACCTCGGCGATGACCTTTTTTTTGTCCTCCATGGACTTTGCCTCCAAGCCCAGGGTCCGAATCGAAAAATCGATGAGCGACTCGCCGCCCTGCAACTTTTCATGGAAGGAGGCCTGGCCATGTCTTCGGATAAAAAGGTCTGGGTCCTCACCGGCGGGAAGTGTCACGACCTTCGCTTCCACCCCTTTCTCCATGAACAGGGGCGCGGCCCGCCGGGCCGCCTTCACCCCCGCAGCGTCCGGATCGAAAATCAAGACCACCTTTTCCGACATTCTCCGGATCAGATGGAGGTGGTCCTCCGTTAAGGCGGTTCCCAAGGTTCCAATCACGTTTGGAATTTCAGCCTGCTGGGCAATCACCTGATCAAAGTAGCCTTCAACAATGACCAGAGGGGCATTTCCTCGAACCTGATCGATTCCAAACAGGTGCTTCCCTTTTTTAAAAACAGCCGTTTCCGGGGTGTTCAGATATTTTGGAGAAGTCCCATCCATGACCCGCCCGCCGAAACCTGCAACTTTCCCCGTTTTACTGCGAATGGGGAAAAGAACGCGCTTACAAAAGCGATCTGCAAGACCCCCGCCGGCTCCAGATGAGTTTAAAAAAAGACCGCTTTCAGCCAAAACGTCTTGCGGATATTTTCCGTGACAACGACGCCAGAGCCCCTCTCTCTGCCCCGAGGCAAATCCAATACAGCGGGATTGGAGGGTCTTGAGGGTCAGGCCTCTTTCCTTCAAATAGGCACGCGCCCCGTCCGCATCTGCATGCGTAAGAAGTGCCTCATGATAAAATATCGCGGCGTCCTCGTTCAGCCGATAAATTTGATCGACCTTCTGGTCCTGTTCGCTTCGAGGGGGCGCCTCGCGATCCGGCAAGGGGAGCAGAATCCCTGCGGCATGGGCCAATCTTTCAACCGCCTCCGGGAAAGAAACCCGCTCCATCTTCGATAAGAAAGTAAACACATTCCCTCCCTCACCACAGCCAAAACAGTGGAATATCTGTTTGGGCGAACTGACCGAGAAGGAGGGGGTTTTCTCAGTATGAAATGGACATAACCCCGTATGGTTCTGCCCACTCTTTTTTAACGTGACATATTGAGAAACAACCGCAACGAGATCACTGCTCTCGCGGATGGTTTCAACGAACTGATCCGAAAAGCGTCCCATCAACGCTCCCCCATTCTGTCCAGCCCCCCCTCACACATCGTGGCCCGTCATGAAAACAAACAGATCGTTTTACGTCCACAGCGTCCACAGAGAGAGGCGTTTACCCTCCTGCGCGCCTCATAAGATAAGCGCGAACCTTCTGACTTAAAACAGCCCCTTCCACGCGACCAACCACCTGCGGCGTCAATATTTTCATGACCTGACCCATCTGCTTGACATCTGTCGCACCGGCCTCAACAACCGCTTGAGTAATTTTAAGGTCAATCTCCGCATCAGAAAGCGCTGTGGGGAGAAACGACTGTAAAATGGCTAATTCCCCAGTTTCCTGATCAACAAGGTCCTGACGCCCGCCCCTTGAAAATTGCTCTATCGACTCCCTTCGTTGTTTCACCGCCGAGACAATCACTTGCAAGACCTCCTCTTCGGTCAACGAGGCGCGCTTATCAATCTCTTTGTTTTTAATGGCAGATCGTAACAAACGAACCACGGAAAGCTGGACAGCATTTCTGCTCACCATCCCCTCTTTCATGGCGGCAAGAAGCCGTTCTTGGAGCGACATAGACACCTCGTAGGGAACTTGCGACTATAACAAAAGAAAACTGTTTTTGTCAAAAATCAAGCGGCCCAGCCCCTGTCGCTCTGGGTGGCCCATGCTTGACGGCTATTTATGGGCACCCTTATGACTTGGGCTTGCTGGCTATCTGGGCATGCTCGCTGGGTATACTTGCTGGGGATGCTTTTCTTTTTTTGGGGGGGATGCTTGCCAAAAAAAAAGTCGATCGGTTTCAACAACTGGCTCGCTTGCGGCTCACTTGCGGCTCACTTGGCTGGGGCGCCAGGATTCGAACCTGGGAATGCGAGATCCAAAATCTCGTGACTTGCCGCTTGTCGACGCCCCAAATAGTTATGCCAAATGCCCCTCCACCGAGAGACTCTTTTTCCGCAACCTGACAGAGGGCCGTCTCCGCAGACTTTTAATCACCCAGGTTTGGCCTTCACAGGAGAGGGCCGAGGCCGCCTGTTTTGCGGAGGGGAACTCCTCGAAAAGGGCAAAGACCGTGGGACCGCTCCCCGACATCAGCACGCCCTTGCCACCCAAATCGCAAAGACGCCTTTTAATGCGAACCAGCGAGGGAAAGGCCGAAAAGGTCACCTCCTCCAAATCATTCCTGGGTCTAAGGAGAATCTCTGTCGTGGAAAATTTAAAAATTTTAAGGTCGTTCATGCTAATGGGCTGGTCTCCATTTGTCAACCGATCTGACCTTGAAAATTGCTGATAGGCCCAGGCCGTAGAAACGGCTGCGCCGGTGTTGACCAGGACAACAAAGTACTCGGGAAGGGGTGCATCAGGCGCGACGATTTCTCCCCTTCCCCCCACCCATGCGGTGGGCCCATGCAAGAAAAAAGGAACATCACTCCCAATCCTGGCCCCCAATAGGGAGAGCTGATCCAGGGACAATCCCAACGACCAGAGACGGTTTAAGCCAATAAGCGTCGCCGCCGCATTGCTGCTTCCCCCTCCCAATCCCGCCGAGACAGGAATCCGCTTGGTTAAAGAAATAGAAGCCGCTTTCCCACGGGCGGCCTCAACCTGATTTTGAAGTAAACGCGCCGCAACGACAATAAGGTTCGGACTCTCTCCGACAATGGGAAGACCTGCCACCCGAAGGGAAACTTTGAGAGAACTCTCCTCAAACGTCAGATCATCATAAAGCCCGACCATCTGCATCAGGGACGAGATCTGGTGATAGCCATCCTCTCTTCGGCCAAGAACCTGAAGGAAGAGATTAATTTTTGCTGGGGCTTTTATCGAAACAACCCGGACCATCTAAATTCCATATTTTGAAAGACGGTGCCGAAAAGAGCGGAAACTTAAATGAAGGCGTTTCGCCGCTTCTGTCTTGACCCCCTGTGCGCCCTCAAGCGCTTTCATCAGGAGCACCCTCTCAATCTGCCCCATCAGTTGTTCCAGATGAAGCCCCTCCTGGGGAATGACGAATGACGAAAATGGCAGGGGCAACGCGCGCGCTTTGAAATCGCCAAAGTCCTTTGCCGTCAAGAGGTTCCCCGTGGCAAAAAAAACGGCTCGCTCCACGGCATTTGCCAACTCTCGCACATTCCCAGGCCAGGATTCGTTGAGGAGAACGTCTCTCGCCTCATCATCGATTCCTTCAATCGTTTTATCAAACTGCTGATTGAATTTTTTAATAAAAAAACAGGTCAATGGCGCAATATCTTCCGGCCTCTCCCGCAGGGGACAAAGAAAAATAGAAATAACATCCAGCCGGTAGTAAAGGTCTTCGCGAAATCGCCCTTCTGACACGCATTGCTCAAGATTTTGATGTGTGGCTGCGATGATCCGGACATCCACTTTAACCTCTTTGGCTCCCCCCACCCGCCGAAAGGTTCTTTCCTGAAGAACCCGCAGTAACTTTCCCTGAATTTTAAGAGGAATTTCAGCGATTTCATCCAGGAAAAGACTTCCCCCATCTGCCGTCTCGAAGAGGCCTTCCTTGTGATTCATGGCGCTGGTAAACGCCCCTTTGACATGGCCAAAAAGCTCACTTTCAAAGAGCTCCTCCGGGATGGCGCTGCAATTTACAGGAATAAAAGGGCCCTCCCGTCTGGGACTGTCAAGGTGGATGGCACGCGCGACAAGATCTTTGCCGACCCCGGACTCCCCCTGAATTAAAATATTGCTCCTTCCGTTCGCAACTTTATGAACCCGCTCCACGACCGCTTTCATGGCCGCGCTTTTTCCAATAATCTCCACGAATTACCTCTGACAGGGCACTGAAAAAGTCTCTCCATGGCTTCTTCAGCCACGGAAAGCAAAAGGTGCAACTTTTGCTTTCCTCACAAAATCAACGCGTTAGACGGCGTTGATTTTGCCGATGCATCCGGCATCGGTTAGCAGATTGTTGAATCATGAGTTTTTCAACAACCTGCTAACGCCCAGCATCATCTGCGGGCGGGCAGCGCCGTCCGCTGCAACCAGTTGTTAGCCATTTCTCTTGTCCACCCCAGATGTCGTATACTTCAGCAGGATGTCTTTGATTTCTCCGGGATGATGCACCACGGCGGGTCTCCATCGTCCGAATCCGCCATTTGCATTCACGGCCTGCACCCACTCATCCAGATAGCGTCGTTTCGCCCGGTCTTGCTCGGTATCCTGCCCCTTTGTTTCAAGGATCAACAAGACGCCGGATAGCAGACGAACCAAAAAGTCCGGGCGATATTTGCGCACCACGCCGCGATAGACATAGAACAC
>CAYRGU010000032.1:0-3618 GCA_964423845.1 uncultured Nitrospirota bacterium | reverse complement strand
CAGAATCAGGGCGCTACGACGCCGACTGCCCTGACCGCCTACTGGGAGCCCGGGGCAACATCGGGAACCCTCTATGATGACGAGAAAGACGCCATCTTTATCCTCGGGGCATCCGCCGATCCGGATGAGTACGACGACATGGTGATCTCCCATGAATATGGACACTTTGTTCTCAACCATTTCTCCCACGATCAATCCCCCGGTGGACAACATGTGATCACCGACAACAAACAAGACATTCGATTAAGTTGGTCGGAGGGGTGGGCCAGTTATTTCGCGAGTGCCGTTTATAACTCGCCAATCCATGTAGATGTCCTGCGAACCTCGACCTTCTCATTTGACATTGAAACCTACAGCTCGCCGCAACTCCCTATCCTCGCATCGAGCACCCTCTATACGACCAATGAAATCTCCGTCGCGGGCGTCCTTTGGGATATCACGGATCCCTCTTCATCAGAAAGTAATGACTCGCTCCAGTTGGGATTTAATCCCGTCTGGCAAACGGTGCGTCAAATTCAAAAGACCCCCACCTTGATCCCGACAACCTTCGAGTCGTTCTGGCTTCAGTTTGCCTCACTCGATGCGTCCTATGCTGGTGCCTTGCAAACCATTATGATCGAGCGGAAGATTGAATTGCTTCCAGATGCCTACGAGAATGGAGAGGTCGCGCTGGTTGCAGGTGCCCCTCAACATCATACCCTTTACCGGGCTGGATCAGATCCAACCAGCGATGAAGATATTATTCCTTTCACGGTCCAGCCAGGCACCCCCTATACCCTTAAAACATTCAATTTGACCAACGGCGCCGCCACTGATCTTTTTGTCACGGATAGCAATAACACCCCGATACCGCTTCCACAAAGCGCAACCAATCTTGGTGTGTCCATCACCGGTCTGCAATGTACCTGCACCACCGCCACCACGTTCAATGCCCATGTCAAGCGCTCCGCAAGTGCCACAGGGGCATCCGGCCTTTTTGGATCGTACGATATCCAACTGACTCAACCTTAGCGTCTGCTATACGATACGAATCGTATTTCCAAACAGACCGGATCAATCCCATGGATGCTGAAATGCCCCCCCCTGCGTCTAAAAAGATTTCCCGCCCGCAGGTCGGCTGGTTCCTCTACGATTTTGCCAACTCGGCCTACACGACAGTCATTGTCACCGTCGTGTACAGCACCTATTTCACTGAAGTGGTGGCCAAGGAGGATGGCGTCGTTCTCTGGGGACGAGGGGTCGCCCTCTCCATGATCTTAATCGCACTGATCTCGCCGGTCTTAGGCGCGATGGCCGATGACTTGGGCCATAAAAAGAGGTTCCTGGGGATCAGCACCCTCATTTCGGCGGTCTTTACCGCGCTGCTTTATTTTGTGGAAGCGGGCGACCGGTTCACAGGACTTTTATTTTTTATCGTTTCCAACATGGCGTTTAACGCCGCGCTGATCTTCTACGACGCGTTCTTAACCGAGCTCACCGACGCAACATGGATGGGACGTTTATCTGGCTATGGCTGGGCCATTGGATATGTCGGTGGTTTTTTCTCTCTCCTCATCATTCTCCCCTTAATCGGTGGCGGATTTGAGGTGGCATCACTGCCGCGTTTTCGGCTCTCTTTTGTCGTGACCGCCCTCTTTTACCTGATCTTCTCCATCCCCTTTTTCATCTGGGTTCAAGAACGCGCGATTCAGGAGAAGCGATCCCCAGGAGAACCTCTCCTCATGCGGGGCTTTCTTCGGGTCCGGGAGACATTTCGCCATGCTACGCAATTCAAAGAACTGATGAAATACATCGTGGCGTTTTTTCTTTACAATGACGCCATCAACACCGTCATTATCTTCTCCGCCGTCTTCGCGACTCGCGTACTCCACTTTACCCCGGCTGAACTGATCACCTATTTTCTGACAACGCAAATCAGCGCGGCGATTGGGGCAGCCCTCTTTGCGCCCGTGACCGATCGGTTAGGCCCCAAGCAAACGATTTCGATAACTCTCCTCGGCTGGATCATTGTCGTGATCTGGGCCTATTTTGTGGAAACCGCCACCGGATTTTATGGTTTGGGTTGCTTGGCGGGAAGCATTTTAGGGGCAACGCAATCGGCCAGTCGGACGCTGCTTGCTCAGTTTACGCCCGTGGGAAAATCGGCCGAATTTTTTGGTCTCTTTGCGCTCACCGGGAGGCTGTCCGCATCTGCGGGGCCGTTATTCTATGGGGAAATCGTGCGCTGGACTGGGAGCCAGCGATGGGCCACGCTCTCGCTCTTGATCTTTTTTGTCTTCGGATTGCTCCTGCTGCAAACGGTGGAGGAACAAAAGGGGCGAGAGGCCGCAGTTTAGGAGCCGCGCCAGAATAACTTGCACAGTTCGGCAGCCAATCCATCCAGTCTATCGTCGTTGTTGGTGGGTTACATACCAAAAGGTATGCGCGCTCCTCACGCCTATCTATACTGGCGGCTTGACCACCTCACTTTTGTAGAAGTTATTTTGGCGCGGCTCCTTACGGTAGAGATTTCTCCCTTCGGTCGAAACGACAGATATGAGACAGTGCCTTATCCTCTCCGCCGAGGAGTGTGGTGCCAGAGGAAAGTTACGGGAGGCGGTGAATCGCCATCTCAATGAAATCCCAAAGCATCTGCCGCAGGGTCGCGTGGGAATGGGTGTAACTTTTGCCGGAGAGAGACTCGTAGAGATCCCTTATTTTCTGTTTTTTAAGGTCGCGGTCGGACAGAGGAGACGCGCCGCCTATCCCGGAGAAATCCGGATAACCCTGCGCGTCTTTTTTAATGAGGAAGGTTTCGCCTTCGGAAGTCTGAATCCATAAGCCGATTTCAGGCGTCACGGGAGGCGTTTGCATGGCGTGGGGATTACCGTCGAATCTTTTCTTCGGCCTCTTGATCGGTCTTACAGACGATACAAAGCGTCGTCACCGGCCTCGCCTTGAGCCGCTTTTGAGAGATCTCCCCGCCACAACTCTCGCAAATGCCAAAACTGCCTTCTTCGATACGTTCGATGGCCTCTTCAATTTTCTTGATCAGCTTCTGATCCCGTTCGCGAAGCCTTATCGTAAAGTTCTGCTCGGCCTCCGCCGAGGCCTGATCGGTGATATCGGGGAGGAGTTCATTTCCAGGATTTAAGCCATGCTCTAAAATGACACCCGCTTCAGCCAGAAGGACAATCTTCTGCTTTTCGAGATCTTTTTTAATCTCACCAAATTGAGAGGTTTCTTTCTTATCAGTAACCATCTTTTCCTTCTTCAAAGCAGGTTTCGCAGATTTTACGGATTTCTTTTTCTTTGCAGGCTTTGCAGGCGCCGGAGAGGGCACCCTCTCCCTGACCTGTTTCTTCTCAAGCTGACGCGCTTTCGTCTTCATGACACAACACTCCAATAAGGCGCGGCAGGGTACCAAATTATAGCGGGTGAGTCAATCTAAAAGTAGTCCTTGTAGCACCAAAGTTAAAATGTCCCCTTTGCCCCAAATGAAAATGTCCCCTTCGGTTTCTTTTCAAGGTATAGAAATAAAACTTGAAAGGAGATCAAAACATGGAAAGGGACATTGTCTTGAAAAAATACGAATTAGAAAGATTAAGAATTCTGCATATGGTTTTAGATGAGAAGATG
>CAYRGU010000031.1:0-4477 GCA_964423845.1 uncultured Nitrospirota bacterium | reverse complement strand
ATGAAGGATGGAAGGCAATTAAATTTTATCCCCATTTGATTGTCTTTCCGAGCCTCGCTATATTTCTTACGACGCTGGCCTTTAATTCCCTGGGGGATACGCTGCGCGATCTTCTGGACCCAAGGGGCCTCAAGAATTAGCAGGCTTGAAAAGTTCACCTGGCAATCGTCACCCGTTAATGCAATGCTTGGATCGGCGGAATGATCTTTAAAATCTCGCCGCTTAAGTCCGCCAAGTAGAGCTCTTTTTGCTCGTCCATGCCAAAGGCGCTGATGCTTCTGCCAGACTCAAGAAGGAGCATCTGTTCCGTGACCGTCTTCCCGTTCGTGCGTAATCCCCAAATACGGCCGCTCACCAGATCGCCATAGAAATAGACCCCTCGCAGTTCGGGAAGGGCAGCGTAGAGACTCCTCCCAACCAGCTCATCAAAACTGCAGTAACGCCTGAACATAGACATTCGCACCCTTTTCATTGACCACCAGTTCAGAATCAGAAGAATCAAGCGGATACCCTACATCGGTACGAAGATAAAAACGGGAGAATGGCGTCCACCGAATCCCTGCCCCATACCCGGAAATAAAGTTATTTTTCTTTTCACCCGCAAGTGGGTTTTTCAAGAAGACCGCGCCATGGTCCACAAACAGGGCCAAATGAACCTTCTGATAGATACTCTGGCTATCCCTGAAGGGTCTCACCCTCATTTCGGAACGAAGCGTATAGCCCATATCTCCCAAAAGTGCGCCGGTTTGATATCCGCGCACCGAGTCGGCTCCGCCAATTGAAAACTGCTCCCCCGACACCAACGACCGACTGGTCATTTGACCGTTCAAACTCAACATCAACGAAATCCGATCCGAAATCCTTTGAATCCGCCCGAGGTCCAGACTCATCTTCACAAACCGGTCATCCGCGCCCATTCGGCTTGACTTCGAACTCTTATCGGCCATCCCGCCCAGCAACTCCCCCAGTCCGTACGCCAAAGAGAACGAAAGCAAATTCCTCCCCGATCCATCCAGCCGATCAGAACGCATCCCCGCACTCAAGCGCCGAATTTTATCCTCTCTGAAAAAGTTATCCTGAAAATTGTTCGCATCCAGCCCTCCCTCAACAGTCAGAGCGTGAACGCGCCTCTTGATCCAGGGATACGAAAGAGACAACCCAATACCTTCCGTCTTGTACTTGAGACCCGATGCCGCCGCGCTACCTGCTGGCTCCAGATCGCCTCGGGAATAAACCACCTGCGCACGCGTGCCGTTAAACCCAATCGGCCAGGAATAGAGCAAACGCCCATACATCATATTTTTGGTCGGCTCCCCCACAATCCCCCGCACTGACAAGAGGTTCCCCTGCCAATGCGCAAAATCAACCGTCAGACCAAACCTGTCCCGGCTTATAAATTTCGATCCGAAATTATTGTACTCAAGCATTCCCTTCAGGCGCCGATGCTCTTCAACCGTCACCCCCATGTCGGTCGTACCGGGAGAGACCCCCTCCTGAACTTGCGCACGAACACTCAAATCGGGAAAATCATTCAAAATTAAAAGAGAGCGCTCCAGAAGAGGCTCCATCGGCTCCGCCAGAAAAGATGAAAAATGCCTCCGGAGATACCGGTCCGAATACCGATCGTTCCCCTGAAACGAGAGATCCCCCATTTTGGACTCAAGAACCGCGATCTTCACCACACCGCCCTCAACGCGCTGTGAGGGAAGATAGGCCTTCGCCAAAACAAACCCCTTGTTCCGATACAACTGCGTCACAAGCTGGGCCACCAACTGCAACCCGGGCAGATCCACCTCCGATCCAATGTACGGACTCACCAGCAAGAGAATCTCTTCCGTCCCCACAAGTGTATTTCCCGTAACCTCAAACCCCGTCACACGAACCCGGTCAACAGGCACCTCCTTCGCGCCCCCCTCAATGTCGGGATCAATGTCCGGAGCGACAACAGGCGGATGAACCTTCAGGTCTTGGGGACTCTCAAAAGGCTGAATCTCTTGATCTTTGGGGAGATCAGAAAGCGGATTCACCTGGGCAAAACCGACCGCCGGCAAACAGACAAAAAGCAGAAGGACCAATATCCAAATCCCCGAAGACAACTCCAAACGGGCATTAAACGGATTCGTTAAACCAACTTTTTGGGAAGAATGCACTTGAAGGCAGGATCCGAGCCGAAACACCAGAAAAAACACTAACCACAGAAAGAACAAAAAGAATAATAAAATCAAGTTCATAGCAATGCTCCTAACTCAAATGGCATCCCATGGCGTCTCCAAGTACACGTGTGAATAAGCGGATGTCAAGAGGACTCGCAGGCTTGCCCAGTTTTTCTGGAGACCTTATCCTTATGTCAAATTGATGTCAATGTTTTGGCTCTTTGGCGTTTCAAGAGGGAAACAAGGGAAAGAACCATAGTAATTCCCCCTTAATAAAGGGGGGCAGGGGGTTGTTATGAAAATCCTATACAATCCGCAGTCGGGGTTCCGACCCGAGATGAAACCCAGATTACGCATTATGACGATGTACGAAAATAAAGACAAAATGTCATTTCGAAGCGAAGCGAGAAATCTTATTATAAGCAGCCTGTCAGCAAGATCTCTCCCTTTCGGTCGAGATGACAACCCTTTACCGCCTTTACTGGAACGCAATAAAATTGGGCGATAACTTTAATGCGTAATCTGGGTTAAATCAAGGCTGTTTTGAGGGTGATCTTTTTTTGTTGGATGGGTGGGACCGTAATCCCAAGTTTTCGGTAAATCTCCTTCTGTTCTGGAGAAGGTTCTGTTGCTACGGAGAGATGGTGCGTCTGTTCACCCTCCGGATCGAGTAGCGTGGCGCTGACCACTTGATGGGTCTGAAGGATCTGTTTAATCTGGGCCCAATGCCGGAAGTCCCCGCCCTTTTTTAAGAAATACTCAATGGCATGCAGTAATCGGTAGGCTAAAACCATCATGAAAATCTGGCCATCCTCGATTCTCCACCGTTTGGGAGGATCCGTCGAACTTAATCCCGAATTCAATCCGGGGGGGGGCGTTAAATGTCGTAAGGCCCCCCGAAGCCTGACAAGCATGCGATACTGTTTCCAGAGCAGATCGTCCGAAAGCTGAAGGTGGCTCGTCTTGAAGAGATAATCTTCGTTGTCACGGTACTGGTTCCCTTCCGGCTTCCGCCATGGCGTAAAACGCCCGAGAGCGCCCTTAACCCGTTCGGTTAATCCTTCGTTAGTGGGCGTTTCGTCTGTTTCCCCACTAAGGATATAAGCAGCCTCTTTTGTCCGTTTTATGGTGATATTTCCTAAACCGGAACTTGTAAATGACAGAAGATTCTCCTCGATCCCTTCGGCGACAAAGGGAAAGGAGGAATAGTCATCTCCCCTTTCTTTTTGAACAATCGCATAATAAAGATCGCGTTTTTTTAGCTCTGTTAAGTTCTCTTCTGACGCCATTTTTCGATCGATGATGACTGTTGGTGTGAGGGCCCCCTCTCCGATACGATCCCGCAACCTCTCTGCCAATTCAAGCCTTGTTGTGAAATCTTCTTCATTTCCCGAATGAGCCTCATGGATCTTAACAAATCCATCCTGATTCAAGACCATTCCCACTACGCGTTTCCTATAACCTTTATCCCGATTGAGAGACCCAGGCATCGGAATAGGAATGGATTCTGGTTTAACTTCTCCTCTCGGGAAATCAGGGGCATCGATGGCGTAGTAGAGATGAACGGCATCCTGAACCCCAAATACCGCTTCGTCCTGTCTGGATAACAGCCCGTAAAGTTTCTTTTTCTCTGTCAGTAATCGATCTGCCAACGGGTAAAATGTCTCTACAGAGGTCTCCGGGATATCCTGTTGCCACAGATCGTTTATGGCGGTCTGCAAAATCCAGGGGGCGCTCCGATCAGACTGTGGGGTGAGCCACTTGAAAACTTCAAGGGTACAGAGTGGGATTTCATGAGCACTCATCCCACATTTTTGGAGAAGAACTTTCATGGAAAGCTTTTGCCAGACCTCTTCTGCGACAAGAATAGGACCCAATGTTCGCGGCAAGGAAACCTTGATCCCCGACACGGTTTCTTTGGCCGCAGGCGTTCCCTCTGTCTGCGCGGCTTTCATGCTTCCCTTCCGCCGAATGCGTTCAACGGTTGTATCGGCAACCAGGGAAAGGGACGGGGACTCGGTAAGGGGTAGCGCTTGGCCGGCCAGCCGTCTCTTGATCATTTCAACAAAAATGGGCCATTGATCCTTTGGAAGATCAATTCTGGGGAGCGAAATAATGATACGCTGTCTGGGGCCTTTCTCCGTTGAAAATGATTCAACCAGCGTGAGATAGCTGTATTTCTTTTTACTTTTCCCGGAGATTTTGTAAGAGGTTCTGATGAACATTGTGAGAACGCCGTAAAGTTTTAGAAAAAAAACAGCCACTATTCTCCACTATCATGATTTTGTGAGTCAATATGAAAATTATTTCTGTTGAGTGCCGGA
>CAYRGU010000030.1:0-11262 GCA_964423845.1 uncultured Nitrospirota bacterium | reverse complement strand
ATAGCGCATGATCCCCCGAAAATTGTCAAACAAGGCCAGCAACGCTTCTTTTCCCTCCTCTGGGGCATAAAACACAAAAGAAACCGCATCGTCCTTCTGGACGGGTCCCTGTATTTGAAGGCCCAATCGTTCGGCCTCGTCATCGAAATCGAGGTGCCGTTCCTGTGTCCTCATCTTCTATAACGATCGATAAACATCTCGACGATGACCAACGTGCATGATCGTGATTAAACGTTTTGTGTTATTCATTTCATAAATGACACGATAAGAACCAACCCTGATGCGCCATCCAGGACGCCCCAATAGCTTCTTCGATTTACTGGATCATGGATCCTCTGCAAGTTTTCTGATAGCGTCTCGTACCTTCACGTAATATTCTTGAGGCAGGTCCGACAGTTCCTTTTGCGCGCGCCTTAAGATGGCAATCGCGTAAATCACCGTGGCCGACGCTCGATTTCAGAGACGGCCTGCTCAAACGGTATGGCTTCGTCGCCAGCCGCCTTGGCAACATCATACGCGCGAATGGCCTCCAACTCTTCGGCCTCCTCAATCAGCGTTTCATATTCCTCAATATCCAATATAACCGCTGTTTTATTCCCACTGTCGCTGACGATAAATTGATGTTTGTGAAGAGAAGCCATACCTTTCCTCCTTTCTCATAGATTGTCCTCCTCTCTGGAAGGAGGATGCACAGATACTATTACGGAGATATTATCTGCCTCACACGACGAGAATTCAACGGCCATTTCTCGCAGGAATAGGTTCATCCTTGAGTCCTTCATCGGCCACGAAGTTACGCCCTCGGTGGGGATGTTGGCGCAATTGTCCTTGTGGCGAATCGATTCGATGGGGGGTAGGGGTGGTGTTCTTTTTAGCCATACGTATGATTGTTCCGATTTGTATCTTACCCTTTGACAGGCTCGTGATAAACGGGGTACACGTCCGTTAATCGTACATAATTGAACGGAACGGCGCATGTCCTCATCCGTTCGTCCTGAGCTTGTCGAAGGATGAACGGGTGGTCCTTGACCTCGGCGGCCTTCACGTTGCCATGTTCGCCCTCGGAGTAGTCGCGGCGGAAGAAGCTGCACAGATGGTCGTCTCGCTCGCCAGCCGGGTGAACAGGTTGGCAACCTTGGGCGACTGCGGTCCATGCCCACGATGACCTTGGCCAACTCCCGCAACAGGGGCTTTAGCTTTTCGTAGTTCTGACTCATCGCATTTGCCTCACGGTTGCAGCCAGTCGGGTGGCCAGCAGCGCGGCGCACTCGCGCTCAAAGTTTGGACTCTTAGTTTTACTCATTGTGATGAGTATTATCACTCGGTACAATGCGTAAAATAAAGTCACACGCTCCAGACTTGGGTCTGGCCGATTGCAGGGTTGGTCCCCGGCTGATCGAAACCCTTTCGCACGCGTTGAGCGGGCATTCGCACGAGGTCACGCGACCGCCAACCGGTCACTTCTTATTCACTGGTTTCATAACTTGTAGGAATATTTTTGAGGCTCGTGGGATGGGAATAGCGTGGACATTAAAAGAGGCTGATCGATTTTGTACCGGAACTTCATGACCCTCCGTTATCATTCGGCGGTGGGCTTCAGTCCAGCCCGGAACTTCCGACTTTTCCTGTTCCCAGTGAACGGAAGATGATTCGCTACACCATCCAGCGAGTTTTGGCATGACCCTTTGATGTGCACCGCTACCACGAAATTTTCTCATTAAATCCTGATGACTCCACACCGTCATTGTCCAAAACGTCCACCCACGATCAGTCAATAGCTCTCCTCCTATAAATCCAGGAGCTCGTTGCACCTGCGCGATAGCCTTCCAGGTATTCCACAGAAACGACAGCAAAAACCTGATCGAGCTTAGACGTAACCGAGTCACAGAAATCAGGACCATTTTAAATTCACCGTTCAAAATAATAAGCGGTCTACCCCTTGATTAACTTGTCGTTTTGCCCTGATAGCGAGATATCGGCTCGGTGGTCTGGAAGCCTGGCTTCGCAGGGGGGCTCCCGGATTTTAAGCAGATGGGACGGGAGAAGAAGCCCTTTCCCCTGCGCGAAGGATCTCGGCAAGGTCGGTGACCACGAGGGCATAGTTGACCGAGATGTTATACCGCATGATCCCCCGAAAATTGTCAAACAAGGCCAGCAACGCTTCTTTTCCCTCCTCTGGGGCATAAAACACAAAAGAAACCGCATCGTCCTTCTGGACGGGTCCCTGTATTTGAAGGCCCAATCGTTCAGCCTCGGCAACGGAAATCGTCTTTCGAGTCCCCATATTCACCCGATCTCGCAGGGCCTTTCCGTCCTCTACAATCTGGGCTGGAAGGCGAATGAGGCCCTTCTTTTTCCATCCAAAGGTCTTCAGGTAGTTGCCGACACTGGCAAAAATATCCGGCTTTGAACGCCATAAATCCCGTTTTCCATCTTTGTCCTGATCCACCGCGTAGGCCCTGAAACTCGATGGCATGAACTGCGGAACGCCAATGGCACCGGAATAGGAGCCATTCACCGATGCAGGGTCAATCGCCTCTTCCCGGCAGAGAAGAAGATATTCGATGATCTCCCTGCGGAAGAAAGCCTCGCGCCGTGGGTAGAGCGAGAAGAGGGTATTCAGGGAATCCCAAACCCGGTATTTTTCAATCCCGCGTTCCCCAAATTTGGTCTCAATCCCCAGGATACCCGCAATGATCTCTCCCTCCACGCCATAAACCTCCTCGATGGATTGAAGAAGCGGCCGGTTTTCCTGCATATAAACCTTGCCTGAAGCAATCAACGTGTCGGTCAAGAAGCGGGAGCGATACACATGATAGGGAAGACGTTCCGGCGGGCGATCCAGCTTTTCAATGGTTCTATGCTGAAGCTGAACCTGCTGGAACAGCTTTTGGAGGGCCTTTTTGTCAAAATGATATCTGGAGACGAGCTCTCCGATCAGGGAGACATATCTGGGACTTTTCAGAGAGAGGGTCTCTGACGCTTGCGCCCCCGCCAGGGTTTCTTTGCAGACCGAACAGCCGGAGAGCAAGGCGACCTTAAACGCGATGAGGCGGGGAAGGAAAAGGCGAATGAATGTGCGTCGGTCTTCCACGCTCCAGGCTAATCCTCATCCTGACGGAGACTGGCGAGCACGGTGTAATCTTCGAGGGTCGTGGTGTCTCCAAGCGTTTCTTTCCCTGCGGCGATGTCACGCAGAAGCCGTCTCATAATCTTGCCGCTTCGTGTCTTGGGAAGATTGTCGGCAAAACGAATTTCATCGGGCTTTGCAATCGCGCCAATTTCTTTCACCACATGGGCGCGCAATTTTTCTTTTAGCTCCGGGGTCGGGGCATTCCCCAGCTCCAAAGTGACAAACGCCGCGATGGCAGTGCCCTTCAGATCATCTGGTTTTCCTACCACCGCCGCCTCGGCCACGGTCGGATGCGAAACCAACGCCGACTCAATCTCCATCGTTCCGAGGCGATGTCCCGCCACGTTGATCACATCATCCACGCGGCCCATCACCCAAAAATAGCCCTCTTGATCCCGCCGGGCCCCATCTCCGGTAAAATACATCCCCGGAATATCAGACCAATACTGTTTTTTGTACCGCTCCGGATCCCCCCAAATCCCACGCAGCATCGCGGGCCAGGGCTTCCGAATCACCAGATAGCCTCCCACATTGGGCGGCTGCGAGGTCCCGTCTTTACTGACCACATCCGCGATGATCCCAGGAAAGGGGAGCGTGGCCGACCCGGGTTTGGTGGGAATCGCGCCCGGTAAAGGCGTAATCATAATGGCCCCCGTCTCCGTCTGCCACCAGGTATCCACAATCGGGCACCGCCCCTTCCCAATCACTTTGTGATACCAGATCCAGGCTTCCGGATTAATCGGCTCCCCCACGGTTCCGAGCAGACGAAGGCTGGATAGATCGCGGCCCTGTGGCCACGCCTTTCCCAGTTTAATCAGCGCGCGAATGGCGGTGGGCGCGGTATAGAAAATAGTCACCCGATATTTGTCAATAATCTCCCAGAGTCGATCGGGCTGCGGATAGGTCGGCGCCCCTTCATACATCACCGTTGTTGCCCCGTTGGATAGAATCCCATAGAGGACGTACGAGTGTCCCGTCACCCATCCGATATCCGCCGTGCACCAATAAGTGTCGGTCTCCTTCAGATCAAAGATCCAGCGCGCGGTCATCATGGTCCCCAGGAGATATCCCGCTGTAGAATGGACCACCCCCTTGGGCTTGCCCGTGGTGCCGCTGGTGTAAAGAATAAAGAGCGGATGTTCCGAGTCCAAAGGCGCGGCGGGACAGACGTTTGATGCCGACTTCATCAGGTCATGCCACCAGAAGTCCCGTCCTTCCTGCAGGGACACGGGCGTCTTCGTCCTTTGAACCACCACCACCTTTTGTACCGAAGGGGCCTCCTTCACCGCTTCGTCCACCTTTTCTTTTAGCGAGACCACCTCTCCCTTTCGATATCCCCCATCCGCCGTCACCACCAGCTTTGCGGACGCGTCGTTAATCCGGTCGCGAAGCGCGACTGCCGCAAATCCGCCAAAGACAACGGAATGGGTTGCCCCAATACGGGCACAGGCAAGCATGGCGATGGCAAGCTCCGGGATCATCGGCATGTAAAGGGCCACACGATCTCCCTTCGCCACCCCCTGTGACTTCAAGACATTGGCAAACTTGCAGACCTCACGATGAAGATCCTGATAGGTGAGCACCCTTGAATCGCCAGGCTCCCCCTCCCAGATAATCGCCGCCTTGTTTTTCCGCCAGCCTTCAAGATGGCGATCCAGACAGTTATCGGAGATGTTTATCTTGCCCCCGACGAACCACTTTGCGAAGGGGAGCTTCCAGTCCAACACCTTCTTCCATGGTTTAAACCAGCGGATCTCCCTGGAAAGCCCCCCCCAGAATCCTTCGGGATCGGCCTGTGCCTTTTTATACAGGCGAAGATAGGCCTTCATATCTTTGATATGGGCCTGTTGAGAAAATGCTGGGTCCGGCTTAAAAAGGCGCCGCTCTTTCAGGACAGAGGTAATTTCTTCCGCCATCGCTTCTTCTCCCCGTTTATCCCCATTATTCGGAAATGCCCGAAATGCCCGAAAGGGCCCCGAAGCCCGTGGTCTGACTACGACGGGCGTGTACTATCGTGAATCCATTGCAAATAGTCGCTCGTGCCGCAAAGAATCGGCAGGGCAATGATCTCTGGCACCGAGTAGCTGTGCATCTTCTTGACCGACTCGGAGAGGGCTTCAAAAAGGGCGCGTCGGCTTTTGACGATCAAAAGGACCTCCTGCTCTTTCAAAAGTTTCCCCTGCCATGTAAAAAAAGAGGTCACTCCCGGAAGGACGTTCACACAGGCGGCCAAACGGGTTTCAACCAGCATCTGGCCAATTTTTTCGCCCTCTTCACGAGAGGGGGTTGTGATCAGAACAACCACTTCACTCAACAGATTGCTCTCCTTGAAAACCAGAGTTAAGGCGCAGAAAATGGGGTTCTGGGTCTCTCCCCCATGGGGACCAGTTCCTCTACCGTGCTCTTCTTGTCGCTCTCTTTAGGGATTCGGATCTCTTCCGTAAACCGCCCTGGCTCCGGAGACGGGACTTGTTTGCTGCTCGCGGCAGCGTCTGAACCCGCATAGATGGTCGGCGTGATAAAAATTAAGAGTTCGGCTTGCCGATCGGTCTGGACCTGGCTCCGAAAGAGCCAGCCCAATATTGGAATTTTAGATAGCCAAGGCACTGCACTTTCAGACTTTGCCTCATTTCTTGTGTAGATTCCCCCAATCACCACCGTTTCGTTATCGTTAATTAAAAGGTCGGTTTCCGCCGATTGTGTTATCAGGGGCGGGACGCCCTGAACCGTCTTGCCATAATCAGGCTCCTTCTTGTCGGTAATCAGATGGAGCAGGATCTTGTTGTCCGGCGTAATCTGCGGCGTGACGGTTAATTCTAACTTGGCGTTGATGGTGGTGACGCCTGTTGTGGTGCTGGACCCCGGAACCGTTTCCCTCGAGATCACCGGGATTAAAATTTCCGTTCCGCTGGAGATCGTGGCCTTCTTGTTGTTCAGTGTTAAAATCCGTGGGCTCGACAAAATCTTGCCCCGCCCGGTGTCTTCCATCGCGGAGAGCTGAATATCCAATTGCTGGGTGGATCCTAAATTTCCGAGACTGAACCCAATCCCGCCTCCCCGACCCGCTTTGATGGCCGCAGGAAGGTTGACCATGAAGTTATTCCCGGAAACGCCCGTGCCCCCGGTCAGACTAATACCGGACATCTGGAAAACACCCTTAGATCCCGGATCATAAATCCTTCCTCCCCACTGAACGCCCAGGTCTTTCGCAAAGTTCGAGTTGACTTCCACAATGCGGGCCTCAATCATAACCTGCGCGGTTTTGCCGTCCAACCGCTTTACCACCGCCACAATTTTTTCAACATTTGAGAGATAATCGCGAATGATCAGGGTGTTGGTCCGAACATCGACCATCACGCTTCCTTTTTTTGTGAGTAACCCCTTAATGCTTTCTTGCGTCTCTTTGGCGGGGGAGTAGTGAATGGGAATGATCCTCGTATCCAGGTCGGCTTCGCCTTCAGAAAATGGCGACTTCATCACCCGTAAAATGGCGCCTTCTTTAAAGTAGGTCAGGTTGTTGGCCCGGAGGATGGTTTCAAAGGCCTCTTCAAAAGTGACCTCGCGGAGATTCAGCGTCAGCTTTCCAGAGATATCGTCGCTGATGACGATATTCACGCGATGCTCCTGTCCCAAAATTCGAAGGATATCTTTTAACTCTGCATTTTTGAACTCCAGCGAAAAACGAGGCGCGGCCTTGGGGACTTCGAACCCTGAAAAATCGGGCTGGGCGATCGCCTCATCCCCACAGAAGAGGGGACTCAAAAAGAGGCTAAAGAGGAGACCCAGAAATCCTGATGCGCTTGCCTGAATAAACCACTTCATTCGAAAACCTCCCCCCTACGGTGACTTTGACGACGATCGGCCCACCCTTAACTCCACAACACGGGAGGGGCCTTTCAACATAACCCGGTCCTGAAACACCTCAACAACCTCCATCCCGTCGATGGAATCCCCTCGGCGTACAATTCGATCGTTGATAATCGCCGCCCCCTCCCCCTCTTTATAAATAATGGCGCTCAACGATAAGGCGGTTTCCGCTGACACCACCGGGGGAGAGGGGTGTATGTCTGAAGGGGTCCTGGCGCTTCGACTCCCCGGGGCGGCAAACGGGTCGCGTCCCCATTTTGGGGACTCTTTCTTTGGGACAGGCACCGTCTTGACACCCTCTGCGGCTGGCGGTTCCACCGGCGCCACTGGGCCCATTGGGTCAGTGGCTGCGACGGGTGCTGCGAACAACAAAAAAATGCCCAGCAAAAAAATACCCAGCAAGAAAATACCCAGAAAGAGTCCTCGAATCATGCCGCCACTTTCTCGTATAAACGAAGTGAAAAGTCCATTTCAATAGCCATGGGGTTTTCGGTATTTCCCATGCGAAACGATTCCACCACCACAGGCAGAGGCAGCCCCTCTATGGCGTAAAGATACTCCCCAAGACGGATAAACTGGGCGCGGACACTCAAATGAATGGTGCGCGGGAGGTAGGCCATTGCGACCGGATTAACCGTTTTGCCTTGCCCGGAGATGCGGTCGATCCCTTCCTGGACAGAAAACTTGCCTGCCTTTTTCAGGATTGGATCCTCCTCCCCGCCTTCCCCTGAAGCGTCCTGGCGGATTTCGAGAATCTCAACACCGCTCCCCTTGGCCTGATTCCCAATTTCTTCCAGAATCCCAGGGAGAGAAACATCCCGCCAGAAGATCGTCTCTGTCCCGGGCGAGGGATGCGATCCCTGCGGGGGCTGCGACCCCTGCGAGGGGTGCGACCCCGACGGGGGGGACTCTTGTCCCGAACCGAGGTTGCCACGCGGGGCAGGAAGTGCGACGGAAAGGGTTGCTATTTCTTGTTCAAGGATGGTCCGCGTCTCATTCAATTGGCTCTGCTCTTCGGACATCGGATTAAAAATGAACAGGACCGGCGCATAGAGAATCAGTCCCGCCACCAGGACCAGCAAGACCTTCTCTCTCGTCGAGAATTTTGACAACATCAACGGCTTCCCTGCCCTGCGCCCAGGCTGTTGTCAGCAGCGGTCAGGTGGGCCTGGATGGAAAAACCCACCTGCTTGTTTTCTGGATTTGCCTTCGAAGACGAAAGTACGGCCTTCTCAAAAGACGGCGAGGACTCTATGGAAGAGAGGAAACTGCCCACTTTCGGATGGGACAGCGCGACGCCATCAAAACGAATCTCTCCAGTCTGTTGCCCTGTAAGTGTCGTCAACCAAACCCCCTCCGGAATCAGGTGGCTCACCTCCTGCAGAACTCCCGCCCAATTTTTTCGGGCGGCAAGAACGGCCTCTCTCATCATTTTTCCCGCCTCTCCCGATATCGGGGAAGCCCCTGCTTGAAACTGTTGTGTCAACGCATCCCGTTGTCGGGTCAACTCGACCACCTTTTCTTGCAACGCGGAGCGTTCTTTTGAACGCTGTAAATAAGTATTCACAAATAGTAAGGAGATCATCACACAGGCAAGAAGAGGCGCGAGCCGTGTGAATCTCCCAACAGAGGGTGTGCTCTCCTCAAAAAACCCGGCCTGAAGAAGATTAATTTGGTCTTTAACGAGTGTCTTCACGGTGAACCCGAATGCCTCAAACCCATCATATTCTTGCGCGAAGCGCCAACCCCATCCCAACAGAAAAACGAGGGGCCATGGCGTAAAAGTCTTCATACGCCTGATTTAAGTGAACCCCGGAAAAGGGCTGATCAATCTTAACTGGTGAACGGAAATAAGGTTGCATCGATTCGGCAAGTCCCGGAAGAAGACTTCCCCCTCCCATTAAAATGATGGCACTTAAATGTTCTTCTTCGATCTGGCTGATATAATAATCAATGGACCGCTGAATTTCTGAAACAAACCGATCGATCTCTCCGACTAAAATTGTCTTGGTCTTTTTCTCCCCAAGAAGCCCCTGCTCCCGTTTTAATTTCTCCGCCTCCGCATAGGAAAGGGAAAGTTCCTTTGCCATCTTCAGGGTCAAGCCCTCTCCCCCCATTTCTAAACGGCGGGTCAGTTGAAAAACACCCCCCTTTATAATGGTCATATCTGTTTTTACGGCCCCCATATCAACGTAAAGCACCGTCCCGACGAGGGGCTCCTGACCCCTGAACCGAATGGCATTTAAGGCGCAGAGGGGACCGATGTCAATGGCAGCAATTTTGACGCCCGCTTCTTGAACCACGGAACAGTAGAACTTGACCCGGCTCTTCTGCGCAATCACCAGCACAACCTTCTGCTGTTTTCCCTCTTGCTCTTCGTGATTTTTAAGAAGGATGTAGTCGAGCAGAATCTCTTCTTGCGGGAGAGTCACCAATTTTTTGGCCTCCCAAAAGAGTGCGGAGGACAGCTCCTCTTGAGGCATCAGCGGCATCGACAGGGTTCGAATAAAGGGGACAAGACCTGAAAAATTTAAAACGGCTTTTCCTGATCCCTTGGGAGGGACCAAGGCCCTGATCGCGGAAAGGACTTCCTCACGAGGCAACTCCGGTTCGATGCTCAATTCTTTGAGTCCGACGCCCAGTAATTTTATCCCGCGACGCTCACGACAAAGGCGCACAACCTTAATGGCGCTTGCGCCAACATCAATGCCGCAGAAGACATTTCCTCCAGGCTGCCACCATGCCATCTCGATTAAGAGCCCTTGTTGGTTTTGATTCCTTTGAGTTTCACGTGGGTAAATCCCCTCTACTTTAAAGATGGCACCCCTTTTAAACCCCCTCCTTTGTTAAGGAGGGGTAGGGGAGGTTATCAGTTAAGGAGGCCCAATCTATCACTCTTAAGTCAGAATTTCCATACGCAGGTTACTGAAAAGCCCCGCAATCAGAGGGAATATACCCTGTTCAAGCAGGGGGATATACAGAGCGAGGGGGCGACCCTTGCGAGGTCTGCGAGACCTGCGAGGGGGCGACGCGAGCCCCTACTTATGGAGGAGGTTCATTCAAGGGTTGTGTCCGCGTAATTTCAACAACCATCCCCCCTTGAATTTCTTTCATCGGGGGATGGCATTTTTTTACACGGACCTTTACAGAGCCGATTCGGCGATCTTCAAGAATCTTTTCAGCGATCCCCTCCGTCAGCGTTTCGACAAGATGGAACCCATACCCCGTCCCCACCCTGATAACCGCCTCACAAAGCTGCTCATAGTCAACGGCATCGCTCAAACGATCATAAGCCGCTGCCGCACGCACGTCGCAGGAAACCTCCAGATCTACCGAAAAGGCCTGCGCCACCCGGCGCTCCTCCTCCGTGGTGCCACAATGGCATTGAAAATTAATGTCATAAAGAGACAGTGTGTCCATGAACCCTTCCGGCAAGCTTAATCCACGGGAATTTGAACCAGGCGGGGGACTGGCTTCCCATTCATCAGGTGATCCCTGACAATCTCTTCTGCCTCCCTGGGGCCAACATGGCCATACCAGACACCTTCTGGATAAATCACCATAATCGGGCCATTTCCACACTGTCCAAGACACCGCGCCAACGTCACGCGAACCCCTTGGCACAGGCCGCGATTCGAAAGCGATTGATTCATTGCCTGAAGGGACTCTTCGGCCCCCTCTGCACTACAGGTCGGCCCAGTACAAATAAAAAGGTGACGGTCCATTAAGAGGCCCTCCGCAGTCGCTAAAGAACGGGCATAAAAAACCGAAATCTACACCCGGCGCCATGGAAAGTCTACCCTCTTCTGTCATAACTGATAATGAGATAGAAAGATTTTGTTCCTTTGGGTTGCAAGTGGGTAAATCCCCTCCTTCTTAAGGCTGGACCCCTTTTTAATCCCCTCTTTCTTAAGGCTGGCACCCCTTTTAAATCCCCTCCTTTACTCAAGGAGGGGCAGGGGAGGTTACTTTGATCTGCTCTATGGAATACCTCGGAGATAAACCCCTCCTACCCTCCCCTCGCAGCCATCGCATGGCTCGCAGGGGTCGCACCCCTTGCCAAGGGGAAGATTTAAAATGCGATACCCACTCAAAACTTCAAAGAGCCGGGCAGAAGATGTTCCGGCACTCAACAGAAATAATTTTCATATTGACTCACAAAATCATGATAGTGGAGAATAGTGGCTGTTTTTTTTCTAAAACTTTACGGCGTTCTCACAATGTTCATCAGAACCTCTTACAAAATCTCCGGGAAAAGTAAA
>CAYRGU010000029.1:0-4662 GCA_964423845.1 uncultured Nitrospirota bacterium | reverse complement strand
TTATGCCATGATTGTTCCGGGTTCGCAGCAGGTGAAGGTTGTGGCCGAGGCGGAGGGGTTGGATAAAATTTTTACCGAGGCCGGATTTGACTGGCGCGAATCGGGCTGTTCCATGTGTCTCGGAATGAATCCGGACATCCTCAAATCCGAGGAGCGATGCGCCTCAACGTCTAACCGAAACTTCGAAGGACGTCAGGGAAAGGGAGGCCGTACCCACCTGGTCTCGCCGCTCATGGCCGCCGCTGCGGCGATCAGCGGCCACTTCGTTGACGTCCGGCAATTTCAACTGGAGTAATCGTATGGAACCCTTTACCCGGCTTACCGGCCTTGTTGCGCCGCTTGACCTTCCGAATGTGGACACGGATCAGATCATCCCCAAGCAGTTTTTGAAACGAATTGAACGAACGGGGTTTGGCCCCTACCTTTTTTATGACTGGCGTTTCCTTCCGGATGGTGCCCCCAACCCCCATTTTGAAATGAATGCCGAGCGCTACAAGGGCGCGACCATTCTGCTTGCCCGGTCGAATTTTGGTTGTGGCTCCTCCCGTGAACATGCCCCCTGGTCGCTTCTTGACTATGGCTTTCGCGCGATGATTGCCCCCTCTTTTGCGGACATTTTTTACAACAACTGCTTCAAAAATGGAATTCTTCCCGTGACACTGCCCCACCCTGTCGTGGAGGAGCTCTTCAAGAAAACCCGTGAAGTACCTGGTTATTCGCTGACGGTGAATTTAGAGGATCAGTGCTTGATGGCCAGCGAGGGATTTTGTTTGAAATTTGAGGTGGATCCCTTCCGCCGCCACTGCCTGCTCCATGGCCTGGATGATATCGGCCTGACCCTGGAGAAGGAAGAAAGGATCTCCTGCTATGAGCTGCGGGAGAAGAATAACCTCCTCTACACGGTTCCGTCCGGCCATCGTGCCTGATGAGCGCAGAAGGTCTGGCGTGGTGCTCCCGATGATCAGGAAGTCGTTGGCCCTCCCTCTTTTTTTGCTGCTTGTCCTCCTTTTCCCAGGGGCGGGACTGACGGCTGCGGAATCACGCCGCATGTCGCTTCGGGAGGCCGTTTCTGCGGCCCTCATGAACAACCTCGATTTCGAGATTGAAGAAGAGAATCTCAATCTGAAGCGTTCGGCCCTCTTGCAGGAAGAGGCCAATTTTGACCCCTCCTTTTATCTGGATGTCAGGGCCGATAAGGCGATCCGCGGGTCCACCTCGTTGATTGAAGCCGGGGCCCTTAGCGGGACGGGTCTGATCACGCAGGATAATCAGCGGATGACGACAGGTTTAAAACAGCGATTTGGCTGGGGAGGAAACTATGAGTTGTCGCTGGGGCAGGTGCGTTCCGTCTCCGTGCTCCAGTCGGTGAATCCCGCCTTTTATGCCAGCGCGATGTTAACGTTTACCCAGCCGCTTCTGAAAGGCCGTGGCCGGTGGATTGCGGGCGGGCCGGTTCGGGTTGCGCAGAATCAGTTTGCCATGACAGAAATGGGGCTTCGCGCACGGGTCATGGCCATCCTTGAAGAGGTGATTATTGCGTACTGGGATCTGGTGTTTGGTTTGGAAAATCTTCTCATTCAGCAACAGGCATTAAAATCAGCCCAGCAGCTTCTGGAGGTTAATAGGAAAAAGGTGGAGATAGGCCTCCTCGCGCCGATTGAAATTCTGGTCGCGGAATCCGGGATTGCCTCGCGTCAGGAGGAGGTGATTATTGGGAAGAAGGGGGCCCAGGATGCCCAGGATAACCTGATGCGCCTTCTGAATTTTGATGAAGGAGGGATTATTCCCCGGGACCTGCCGATCGAAACCCCTCCCGATTTTCAGGAGGAATCGCTTCTGTCTCTGGCATTGACCGGGCGTCCGGAGATTCAGCAAAGCCATCTGGAGCTTCAGAATAAGGGGCTTTTATTCCGCATTGCAGAGTACAATCGCCGCCCTGCGCTTGATCTGGTGGGGAGTGTGGGAAGGACGGGGATCGGGAAAAACCGCCCTGATGAGATCAGCCGGATCTTCTCGGGGAGGTTCTATCAATGGGAGGCCGGGGTGATTTTGACCTATCCCTTTGGAAACCAGGCGGCGTTGGCCCAGGAGAAACGGGAAAAGGCGGAATTAAACAAGGCCCATCTTGTCCACGCGAAAATGATGCGGCAGGTTGCCCAGGAGGTTCGGGAGGGGATCCGAAGGGTACAAACTGATTTTCAGCGGATTGAAACCACGAAAGCCGCGAGACGGCTTTCCGAGAAGAAGGGGTCTGCCGGAACGGAGAGGTTCCAGTTGGGCCTGATCAGCAGCCATGATCTGCTTGAGTTTCAGGATGACTTTGCCCGTGCCAAGGGGAGGGAGCTCAAGGCGGTGGTGGATTACAACAAATCCCTGGCGCATCTTGAGCGGGTGACTGGGAATCTCCTCGAGAGTTACACCATGAAGATCATGGAGTGATTTGAGCATCGTCCTGATCAGTCTGTTGAAAGGGTCGCGGACCCTGCGAGGGTTGCGGACCCTGCGAGGGTCGCCGACCCACAGGCCGCCTGCTGCGGTCTCATTTTAGTAAATCGGGATACAAAAAAATGAAACGTCGTCATCTTTTTTTGTTTGTTGGGATCGTCGTTTTTTTCGTGATGATCATTTACGCCTTTCGTGGAAAAGGCCGCACGCTGTCCACCAATGAGGAGGAGGTGTTCGTCGTCCAGCGAGGGGAAGTGGTGGCCCGTGCGGCGGAGACGGGGTCCCTGGAGCCGGCCAATACCGTGGAGATCAAATCGGAGCAGTCCGGAGAGATCCGGAAACTTCTTGTGAGGGCGGGGGACAAGGTGAGGGCAGGGCAGACCCTGGCGATCCTTCAGCAGGAATCGAATCAATCCAAACGGGTTGCCGAGTCGAGGGCGTCGGTGGAACAGGAACGCCTGAACTGGGACGAGGCCCAGAGGGAGTACGCCCGGATGAATGAGCTGTTTGCCAAGGGATTCGTCGCGCGGAAGGAATTAGAAGGGGCGCAAAAGGGACAGGATAACGCAAAGATTAGATATGATCTTGCGAAGCGGCAGCTTTTATTGACCTTGAGCGGGAACCAGGCCCTGTATGAGCGGTACCTAAAACGGGATTTGAGCCACCAGGAACCCGACGAGTTTTCCATCCATGCCCCGGTTTCGGGGACCGTGATCGAGGTCAAGGTGTCCGTGGGGGAGATCGTGGCCTCTGGCACCTCCACAGTCACCGGTGGAACCACCCTGATGCGGATTGCCGATTTTTCAAAAATGTGGGTGAAGACAAAAATTAACGAGGTGAATATCGGGGATCTTACGGAAGGCCAGGCGGCGGAGGTTCGCCTGGATGCCATTGCCAATCGGCTTTATCACGGTAAAGTCGCCAAAATTTCGCCTCAAGGAGAGAAGGTGAACAATGTGGTGACGTACGAGGTGACGATTGATCTGGCCGATTCCGATCCGCGCCTGATGCCCGCCATGACGGCGAATGTGGACATTGTGACCCGCACGGCGAAAGAGGTCCTCTTTTTGCCCCTGGCAGCGATGACCTACGCAAATGGGAAGGAGGTTGTAACGATCAAGACCGCCGAGGGGGAACGCGTGACCCGCCCCGTTAAGGTTCGCTTTAAAAATGAGACGGTGGCCGTTATTGATGAGGGGGTTCGCGAAGGCGATCAGGTCTTTCTCCCGAAGTCAGACAGCCAGGATGAGCGAAAAAGGTAAGGGGATGGACCGGCTTGTTGAACTGACGGAGGTGAGCAAAACCTACCCGATGGGCGAGATGCCCATCCTTGCGCTGGACCGAGTGAATTTATCCATTGCGCGGGGGGAGTTTGTGGCGATTGTCGGACCCTCGGGGAGCGGAAAAACCAGCCTGCTCGATGTTTTGGGGTGTCTCTCCCGTCCGACCCGGGGGCAATATCTTTTAATGGGTGCGCCGGTGCAGGACCTTCACGATGCGGCGCTTGCGAAGGTCCGGAACGAAAAGATTGGTTTTATTTTTCAAACCTTTCACCTTCTAAAACGTCAGAGTGCGCTTGAGAATGTTGCCCTGCCACTTTTCTATCGTGGTTTTCCCAAGGAGAAGCGCCTGGAGATGGCGCGCGGGGTGCTCGATCGGGTGGGGCTTGCCAATCGCATGCACCACCGTCCCAATCAACTCTCGGGGGGACAACAGCAACGGGTGGCCATTGCGCGGGCCCTGGTGAATCGTCCGGAGATGATTCTTGCGGATGAACCCACCGGCAATTTAGATTCCAGGTCCGGCGGCGAAATTATGGAGATGTTGATCCATCTCAACCGCGAAGGCCATACCCTTATTCTGGTGACCCATGACACGGCGCTCACCGCACTGGCACATCGCACGATTTCTCTCAAAGACGGCCGGATCGTCTAACAGTCCGTTCGTACAGGCCCTCCAAAGCCCCGCCTATTTTCTGCCCCGTCACGAACCGACTGGGCGGGTCCCCCTGTTTGACAATCTTTTTTTTGGGTGCTTATACTCGCGCCGGGGTACGAGGGCGCTGGCATGAATCTGGTGATCAATGGCGTGTCGCAGGAGGCCCCCGAGGGGGTCACGCTTGCCGGGCTTCTTGCCCTGTTGAAGGTGGCTCCGGAGCGGGTGGCGGTTGAAGTGAATCTATCCATTGTCAATACGGGTCACTACGCGGGTCTTCTC
>CAYRGU010000028.1:0-9665 GCA_964423845.1 uncultured Nitrospirota bacterium | reverse complement strand
ACGAGGAAGTTGCCGTCCCCGCATGCCGGCTCCAGAAAGCGCGAATCAATGCGCTCGGTCTCGCCTTTCACGAGGTCGAGCATGGCCTCAACCATCCATGCGGGGGTGAAGACCTCCCCGTGGTCGGCGACGCGCTGTTTTGACTTGACCAGGCTCATGGGTTGGCGCACGGCTTCCTTGTGATTACTGCGGGCTATCGCAGAGGGATTCAACTGATAACCTCCCCTACCCCTCCTTCAAAAGGAGGGGATTTAAAGGGTCGCCATCCTTAAGTAACGTAGGGGATTGACCCGCTTGAAACTCGAAGGAACTACTGAATCCCCCGGCACCGCTGCTGGTACCAAAGAATCGCAAGGAGGGTTTTGCTGTCAACAATTTCCCCGGTTAAGGCCTTCCGATAAGCCTCCTCGAAAGGGACCGTTACCACCTCCAGAAACTCCCCCGCGTCGGCATGACCGGTGGGGCTTGCCACAAGCCCTCGTCCCAAAAAGACCTCGATCTTTCCGGTAGAAAAACCGACCGAGTGATAATAGCCAAAGAGAAAGTCCAATTTCTTTGGCCGCAACCCGATCTCTTCCTCACACTCTCGTCCTGCGGTTTCAAGCGGCTTCTCTCCGGGATCAATAATCCCGGCGGGAATTTCAAGGGTAACCTTCCCGATCGCGGTGCGATATTGCCGGACGAAATAAATCGTTTCCCGATCATCCACGGCCAACACCCCGACGGCATCCGGAGGGATGACCACCTCCCGCATCGCCTCCTTACCATCCGGAAGGCGAACGATTCTTTCCTCGGCCCGGAGATATTTCCCCTGATAAACGATCTTTTTTTGAAGGAGGGTCTCGATGAGGTCCATGGACATGCTGTTGACCCGTAAATCAGGCAGAGAAACCGCCGCTCCCCGTACGGGCGCGATGGGGTTGATTATTCGTCGACCTTCTTTCCCCTCGGCGCATAATTCATAGCATCGCGAGCGGCCGGGACATAAAGCCGTTCCGCATAGTCCTTGATCATCCGCCGGGCAGAGAAGGCTGGGGCCACCGACCGGATCGCCTCTTTCACGGTATGAACCCAGCCACGGGGGACGCCATCGGCATCCCGGTGATAATACAGCGGAACCACCTCGTTTTCTAATGTTTGATAGAGTGACTCCGCATCGGACGCATCCTGCTCCTCGGTATTAACCGATTTTAACGGTTTATCGGGAAGGGTCCCGAACGCCCACCCGTTGGAACCGGTATAGCCTTCCGACCACCATCCATCGAGAATGCTCAACTGGGGAACCCCATTGAGAGAAGCCTTCATCCCGCTGGTCCCGCTGGCCTCCATGGGAAATCTGGGCGTATTCATCCAGATATCGACCCCTTGAACAAAGAAATGGGCCGCGTGCATCTCATAGTTTTCAAAAAAGGCGATATGCCCGGCCAGGCCGGAATCTTTCGCCAGGCTGAAAATCTGCTGAATATACCGCTTTCCCACTTCATCGGCAGGGTGGGCCTTTCCAGCAAAAATGATCTGAACCGGCCGCCACCGATCCCCCAGAATCTTACGGAGTCGCTCCAAATCGCGGAAGATGAGGGTTGGCCGCTTATACGCGGTGACCCGACGGGCAAATCCAATCGTCAGGGCCTCGGGATCTAAAAGGGTCCCGGAGGCCACCAGGTGCATCGGGTCAGATCGGTTCTCCGACCAGAGCGTCCGGGATCGTTCGCGGATAAAATTCAACAGCTTTCGTTTGAGCGACTGTCGGAGTTCCCAGAGAAGGGCGTCAGGGAAATCAGAAATCCGTTGCCACAGGGTTGGATCATCGTGCCGTGAGATCCAATCCGAGGCAATATATTTCTGATAGGCATCGTCCATTTCCGGGGCCACCCAGGTGGGAACATGAACCCCGTTGGTGATGGAAATAATGGGGACCTTTTCTTCCTCCAGGGTGGGCCAAAGATGATGCCACATCTTGCGCGAGACGGTTCCGTGCAACCGGCTGACCGCATTCGCCCGCCGAGCCAGCCGAAGCGCCAGAGTCGTCATGTTAAACGCGTCTCCCCATGGCTCCCGATTCTGGCCCAGGGCCCAGAACTGCTCCTGATTCAGGCCAAGGGACGCCCAGTAGTTTGAAAAATAGGTGCCGATGAGCGAGGCAGGGAAGGCATCATGTCCCGCAGGCACGGGCGTATGGGTGGTAAAAATACTGCTCACGCCGACCTCCTGGGCCGCCATCTCAAAAGAGGTTCCCGCCGAAACCGCCTCCCGAATCCGCTCCAGCATGAAAAATGTGGTGTGCCCTTCATTGGCATGCCAGACGGTGGGATAAATCCCCATGGCACGAAGCAAACGAACGCCACCAATCCCCAAAACAATTTCCTGACGCAGACGCAACTCCTGATCTCCGCCGTAGAGGCGCGCCGAAAGCGCTCGATCCCAGGGGGCATTTTCTGGCACGTCCGTATCCATGAGGTAGAGCGTCGTTCTGCCCGCCTTCACCTCCCAGGCGGCAATCGAAACCTGACGGGGACCCACCGGCACACGAATTAAGGCCTCCCCGGACGGAAACTGCACCTTCTTAAGCGGGACCGATTGCATGTCCAGGGGCTCGTAGCGCGCCTCTTGAGAGCCATCCGAGAGAATCTGCTGATGGAAATAGCCCTGATGGTAGAGGAAACCCACCCCCACCATAGGAAGCCCCAGGTCACCGGCCTCCTTGCAATGATCTCCGGCAAGCAGACCCAATCCTCCCGAATAGATCGGCAATGAATTATGTAACGCAAACTCTGCGGAGAAGTAGGCGATCAGGGTTTGTTGAAGCTCCGGGTGTCGATTCATGAACCAGGTCGAATGAGACCCCAGATCATCATCAAACCTCTTGATCAGGCGATCATAATGGCGTAAAAAAATCGGGTCCTCGGAAACTTCTTTAAGACGCTGCGCCGAGACCTCACGCAACTCCCTGACAGGATTATGCCGCGAGAGGCGCCAAAGCGGGCGGTCCAGCAGTTCAAAAAGGGTCCGGGCCTCCGGATGCCAGCTCCACCAGAGATTCGACGCAATCTCCCACAGCCGACCAATTCTTGGCGGAATTGAAACCGATTCACCCATGCGCTCCCCTCAATAAGAATGACGTTGTTTTCCATAAACAAAACTGCGGCAGGCTAACAAAATAAACCTGAAAGCGCAATCACGGTATGGGTCGTGGATGGGGGCGATTTAGCAGGTTACGGGAGGGGGCACGCGGAGCGACAGATACAAGAACCGGCGGAGCAGGACGGTCTATTTGTGCCATGACCGAAATGCCCACGCGCATAAACTCCCGGCAACGACCCCCACAACCCAGGAAATCCACACGGGCACATTGAAATCACCGACGTGCACCGGCCATTGATTCAGGGCCCGAACAGCCTGAACCACCGCGATCACGCCAAAGAGACCCCCTGAAACGACGATATACCTGTTCAGCATTTTCTGATCCTCCCTGATTCAGTCCGTGACGCCCAACGATAGGGTAACTTGTTTTTCTAAAAAAACCCACTATGATGGCGCTGTGGATAAACCCTGTGGAGAAACCAGACGTGCATTGTGTTTTCGTGGTCGCGGATGCCACGGGAGAGACTGCGGCAAAAATGTCTCAAGCCGCATTGGCCCAATTTCCAGTCGAGGGGCTCCAGATGATCCGGCGCTACAATGTCAGGACCGAGCCCCAGATTGCCGAGGTCCTCGAAGAGGTTGAAGACAGACAAGGGCTGATCATTTTTACCTTTGCGTCCAACGCGCTTCGTTCCAAACTTTTGAAGGGGGCACAAAAAGCCGCGCTTCCCGCCGTTGATCTGCTGGGGCCCCTCTTCTCCGCCCTCACCCTCTTTCTCAAGATGGCCCCTCATTCAGAGCCAGGCCGGGTCCACCGGATTGACACCGGTTACTTTGGCCGGGTGGAGGCCGTGCAATACACCGTGAAGCATGATGACGGGCAGAATCTTTCCGGGATTCGGGACGCCGACGTGCTTCTCGTCGGCCCCTCCCGAACCGCCAAGACACCCCTCTCGATTTACCTCGCCCAGTTTGGGTACAAGGTCGCAAACGTCCCGATTATTCTTCATCTTCCCCTCCCCAAAGAGATCGAGGAGATCGTCCCCGTGCGCGTGGTGGGACTGCTCATTGATCCGCAGCGGTTGATGGAAATTCGTGAGTCGCGCCTCCGACGGCTGAATCAAAAAATCCCGGGCTATGCCGATCTTGCGATCATTGAAGAAGAGCTCGCTTTCTGCCGGGAAATCTACAGGAATCACCCGAAGTGGATGATTCTTGATGTCACCGGCCGGGCGATTGAAGAGGTGGCCACGGACCTCATGAGCGCCATTCCCAGGGAAGAGCCCGCACCGTAGGAGACGTCATCGATGAAAGAAAAAGTCATTCTCATTACAGGGGGAGGGCGCGGCATCGGACGGGCTGCCGCAGAACGCTTCGCGAAAGCGGGTGGAAAGGTCGCCTTCTGTGCACGGACCGAGGGAGAGGTGATTGGTACCGCGAAAGAGATTGAGGCCGCAGGGGGCGTTGCATATCCCTTTCGCGTGGATATTTCCTCGCGGCGGGAAGTTCAAAAGATGGTGGGCGAAATTATGGCGGCCTGGGGGAAAATTGACGTCCTGATCAATAACGCCAGCGTCCTTGGATCGGGCGAGCCGATTGCCGTCACGCCGGTGGAGTCCTGGGAAGAGGTGATTCGCATTAACGTCAATGGGACGTTTCTCGTCACCCAGGCTGTGATTCGCACCATGATCCCCAGACGGACAGGGCTCATCCTCTCCGTCACCTCCAGCGTGGGACGAAAAGGACGTGCCGGGTGGGGTGCCTATGCGGTCTCCAAGTTTGCCCTGGAGGGCATGATGCAAACCCTGGCCGAAGAGCTTGCCCCTTTTGGAATTACCGTCATCACCCTCAATCCCGGGGCGACGCGAACGAAGATGCGCCGGAGGGCGTATCCCAAAGAAGACCCCTCCTCTCTTCAGGATCCATCGGCCGTGGCCCAGGCCCTTCTTGATCTGGCCGAGGCCGGAAGCACAACCCTTCACGGGAGGTCGATTGATCTGTCTGATTTGCCCCTCCTGGAATGAAGGGGGTGCGCCGTTGACGATTGCAGAGAATGCGGTAGAGTTACGACAAGGGGGAAATATGAAGGCAGTTCGTTTTCACACATTTGGCGGGCCGTTGGTTTATGAAGAGGCCCCAAAACCCGTCGCCCAGGAGGGTGAGGTGGTGGTGCGCGTCATGGCCTGCGCCCTGAACCACCTCGATTTATGGGTTCGCAAGGGGGTGCCCGCCTACCCGGTTACGCTGCCACATATTCCTGGAAGTGATGTGGCCGGCCTGGTGGAGGAAGTCGGCCCAGGGGTAGAGGACGTTGCCCTCGGCAGCCCTGTCCTGATCGCCCCGGGGCTCTCCTGCTTCCTCTGTGCCTTCTGCCTATCCGGCCATGACAACCTCTGTAAGTCGTATCAAATTTTCGGAGCTGGCGATGATGGCGGCTATGCCGAATTCACGAAGGCCCCGGCCGTCAACATCATTTCTATTCCAGAGGGAATCTCGTTTGAAGAGGCTGCGGCTTTCCCACTCACCTTTCTGACCGCCTGGCACATGTTGGTCACCCGTGCCAGGTTACGGGCCGGACAGGATCTTCTGGTGGTGGCGGGTGGGAGTGGGGTGGGATCTGCGGCGATTCAAATTGGAAAACTGCTTGGAGCCAGGGTGTTTGCCACGTCAGGCACACCGGAGAAGATGGCGCTTACAAAAAAAATCGGGGCCGACATCGTCGTCAACCACACGCAGCAGGACTTTTCAAAGGAGATCCGAGAGATCACCTCCGGTCGGGGCATGGACGTCGTGATTGAGCATGTGGGACCCGCTACCTTTTCAGCGAGCCTCCATGCGCTGGCCAAAAATGGGGTCCTCGTCACCTGCGGGGCCTCCTCCGGCATGTTGGCAGACCTGGACCTGCGTTATCTTTTTTTAAACGAGTTGTCCGTCTTAGGGGCCAGGATGGGAACGCGCGCGGAGCTCATGGAGGTCATGCGGCTGGTGTCGCGCCGTAAGCTTCTTCCGGTGATTGACTCGGTCTATCCCCTCGCCCAGGCCGAAGTGGCCAGTGAACGGATGCGGCTTAAAAATCTTTTCGGGAAGCTGCTCCTTAAGCCAGATTGGGAATAGAGACTAAAAGCCACTCCCCCTGCTTTTTAACCGGGTAACTGTTGACTCGGAGCTTGGCATTCACAGGCGATCGCCCTGTTTTCACATTAAAACGCCATTGATGCCATGGGCAGGACACCTCCTCTCCGCAGAGGCTTCCCTCGGCCAATGCCCCCCCCTGATGGGGACAGACATTCGAGATCGCGTAGTATTCCTCCCCCAGGTGAAACAGGGCAATCTCTTGATTCCCCACCTCAAAGGCACGGCCAGATCCCTTGGGAATCTCGCAGGCTCTGACCACCGGGACAAAATTTATTTCTGAAATATCTCTCGCCATAATCTCTGTGCCGGGGCCTACGTCGCCCTCGCAGACCTCGCAGGAGTCGCAGGAGTCGTCAATCTTTCCCATGCAACGCCAATGACCGATTGAATCCTGCCATCCAACGGTTTGGGTCGCCGCAGCTTTTTACGCTCCGTGGACTGATTTTGCAATCACGCGGAGTTGATCTAAAACCGATTGCATATCCAAAGGCGGTGGCGACGAGAAGGCCATCTTCTCTTCTCGAATCGGATGAATAAATCCAAGATGCTCGGCATGGAGCATCTGACGCGACGCAGGAAGCTCAAACGATCGCGCCAGTTTTCCCCCGTAGACTTTATCTCCCACAATGGGATACCCCAAATGGGACAGGTGAACACGAATCTGATGCGTCCTGCCCGTTTCCGGATAAACCGAAAGGAGCGTCGCCATGGGAAAGCGTTCTTTCACGACAAAGCGAGTGGTCGCCTCGCGGGGGTGGGTGGTGCGGGACGAAATTTTCTTGCGGTCATTTTTATCCCGCCCAATCGGCAAAACAACCACACCCTTTCTTTTTTCCACCTCCCCACAAACAAGGGCCAGATACCGGCGGTCAATCGAATGCTCTTTAAACTGCAGGGAAAGGTACTGATGGGCCTGATCGGTCTTGGCAACCACCATCACCCCGGAGGTCTCTTTATCAAGCCGGTGGACCAGGCCCGGTCGCTCACGTCCACCGATCGAGGTCAATCCGCGACAGTGATGAAGCAGGGCGTTGACCAGGGTATTGTCGTGGTGTCCTGGGGCCGGATGGGACACCATACCCGCAGGCTTATCGAGGACCAAAAGCACCTCATCTTCAAAGAGAACCGTCAGCGGAATTTCTTGGGGCAGGATCTCAAGCGGGGTCGGTCGCGGGATGCAGATTTCAATCTGATCGCCATTTTTAACCCGATAGCTCGCCTTGGTCGGCTGACCATTCACACAGATGGCCGCCTCGTCAATCAATCTCTGAAGACGTGACCGGGACAGACAAATTCCGTGTTTGATCAGGTAGAGGTCGATGCGCTCCGACGGGCCATGGGTTGCAACAACCAGCGGCGAGGGAAACGTAGTAAACGTCATACAGAAGGAGGTGGCCTTTTTACAAAAAGGGACTCAACGATCAGGAAGCCCACGCCAACGGTAATGGCAGAATCAGCCACGTTAAACGCGGGCCAGTGGTAATGGCCCAGATAGAAGTCCAGGAAATCGATTACTTCACCCAATCGGATTCGGTCGATCAGATTTCCCAACGCCCCGCCAAACAGCAGGGAAATCGAAACCTGGCCCCAAAGGTCTTCTCTTTTTAAGAAGAGAACGGTCAGAAAAACGAGCGCAATCACCGAGATGCCGAAAAAGAAAATAGACCGAAAGAGGGGGCTCTGGTCCGCAAAAATGCCAAACGCCGCACCGGGATTCCGGAGGTAGGTCAATGAAAAAAAATCGTTCAGGATGACCCTCGATTCGTGCAGGCGGAAGGTCTCATGAATGTACCCCTTGCTGACCTGATCCAGAATAAGAATCCCTCCCGCAATCAGGAATAACCGGTAAAACCGATGCAGGCTCAACCCCAGGCTCAACCCACTGCCTCCACGCATCGCTGACACAGGGCCGGGTGCGGCAGACTTTTTCCAACACTCTCCTGATAGATCCAACAGCGCGCACATTTGGCCCCGCGCGCGGGAAAGATGAGCACCGCAAGATCTTCCCGTGTCGCGGAAACCTCCGCAGGTTTCCTGTTCAAAGGGATGAGATCCACCTGCGAGACGATAAAAAGGTTGGGTAAAAAAGCCTCCCACTTATTCAAAAAGGTCAGCCATTCCTCTGAAGCATAGAGGGCCACGGAGGCCGCGAGGGAGGTGCCAATCTGCTTCTCCTTACGCGCCCCCTCCAGCTTACGGGCCACCTCTTCCCTCAATGCAATCAGCCGATCCCAATCCGAAAGATCAACGGAAGCGGCGCTCTTTTCAGGAAAATCCGCCAAATGAACGCTGACGGCGGATTGCGCCCGCGAGGCCTGCGAGGCCTGCGAGGTCTGCGAGGCCTGCGAGGTCTGCGAGGTCTGCGAGGTCTGCGAGGTCTGTGGAGGAAGATGCCTCCAAATCTCTTCTGCGGTAAAGGAAAGGATGGGGGCCACCAGCCGGACCATCGTGGATAACACCGTAAGTAAAACCGACTGGGCCGCCCGACGGGTGGGGGCCCCCGCAGCCGAGCTGTAGAGGCGGTCCTTGAGAATATCCAGATAGAAGGCCGAGAGATCAACCGCGCAGAAATGGTTCAGGGTATGAAAGATAATATGAAACTCCGCCTCATGATAAGCCCGCTGAATTTTTTCGTTCAGGACAGACAGGCGATAAAGAATCCACCGGTCAATCTCAAGCAGATCCGCTTCGTGGACAACGTCTGGGGAAAAGTCGTAGAGGTTGCTTAGCATAAACCGGCAAGTATTGCGGATTTTACGATAGGACTCCACCAATTGCCCCAGTATTTCTTCCGAAATACGGACATCGTCCCGAAAATCGGTCGCAGCCACCCAGAGGCGTAAGATTTCCGCGCCGTAGCGATCGGTCACCTCCTGCGGGGACATCACGTTACCCACCGATTTCGACATCTTCTTCCCCTCGCCATCTACCGTAAACCCATGGGTGAGAACCGCCTTATAGGGCGCCTGGAAATCGGTTTCCAGAGCGGCGAGGAGGGTACTTTGAAACCAGCCCCGGTGCTGATCAGAACCTTCCAGGTACAGATCGGCCGGCCAGGCCAAATCGGCACGGGGCTTTAGCACGGCCGCGTGAGACACCCCCGACTCAAACCAGACATCCAGAATATCGTTCTCTTTTTCGAACACGGCCTTGCAACAGGCAGGGCATTGGGTCCCTTCAGGAAGAAGCTCATCCGCCGATTTTGAAAACCAGACATCGGCACCTTCGTTCTCCATCAGGGTTGCGACATGGTCAATAATCGGTTTAGATAAAAGGAGCTTTTTACAGCCAACGCAGGTGAAGGCCACAATCGGCACCCCCCAATCGCGCTGACGGGAGAGACACCAATCGGGCCGGTTGGAAACCGCCCCAATCATCCGATCTTTCCCCCATTTCGGAATCCATTGAACCCGTTCAATCTCGGCCAGTGCGCGCTCCCGCAGGTTCGT
>CAYRGU010000027.1:0-21335 GCA_964423845.1 uncultured Nitrospirota bacterium | reverse complement strand
AAAACTGTACAAGGGGAATGTCACGGTCGTGGGGCGTCAATCTCCGAATTCGCTTTATCGGAAGGAGATCGCCACCTTCGAGAAAGATGTGGGGTTCGTCCAGAAAGAATCGGAAGGATTTATCCGGATTAATGCCCTCCGCCTGAAGTTGCTCTCCCTGGGACAAGCCCGGGGGAAGGGCCGCTCGACTGAACCGCGTGGATCTCGTGACCGAAAAGAAAAATAAGAAAAAAGAGGGCTTGGGAAAAAAGGCGTGGGACGGGCGATTTGAGGAGGCGACCGATCCGATGGTGGAGCGGTTCACCGGATCGTTTGGCTTTGACCTGCGGCTTTTTCATTACGACATTCAGGGGAGCATTGCCCACGCCGGGGGGTTACGTCGCGCGGGGCTTCTCACGGCGATTGCGACCCGGCAGATCATCAAGGGCCTCAAGGAGATTGAGGCGGAGTTTGAGCGGGGGGAGGGGTTGGCGGACGTCTGCGATGAAGACATCCACATGGCGGTGGAGCGGCGCCTGACCGAGAAGATTGGAAAGATTGGCGGGAGGCTTCATACGGGGCGGAGCCGAAACGATCAGGTTGCGTTGGATATCAGGCTTTACCTGAAAGACCAGACGCAGGGGGTTCTGGGCCAGATTCGCGCGTTGCAGGAGGGCCTGGTGGCCCAGGCCGAGGCGAATCGTTCTCATCTTCTTCCGGGCTATACGCACCTTCAGCGGGCGCAGCCGATCTCCCTGGGGCACCACCTCCTCGCCTATCATGAAATGCTGGAACGGGACCGGGGCCGATTTGATGATCTCCTGAAAAGGGTCGATCAGATGCCGCTGGGGGTGGGGGCCCTCGCGGGGACGGGCTTTCCCTTGGATCGAGAGGCCCTGGCGCGTGATCTGGGATTTTCCGAGGTTACCCATAACAGCCTGGATACGGTGAGTGATCGCGATTTTGTGGTGGAGTTTCTCTCCTCGGCCGCGCTGCTGATGATGCATCTGTCCCGATGGGCGGAGGATTGGATCTTGTGGGCCAGCGCGGAGTTTGGGTTTATTACGCTCCCCGATCGTTTTTGCACCGGAAGCAGCATGATGCCGCAGAAAAAAAATCCGGATATTCTGGAATTGGTTCGTGGAAAGACCGGGCGTGTCTATGGCTCGCTGGTGGCCGTTCTGACTGTTTTGAAAGGGCTTCCCCTCTCCTACAATCGGGATTTGCAAGAGGATAAAGAGCCGCTTTTTGACGCCGTGGAGACGACTCGGGGGTCGTTGGCGGTGATGACGGCCTTGGTCGGGGCGGTTCGCTTTCAGGTGAAACGGATGGCGGCGGCCCTGGAAGAGGGAGGCCTGTTGGCCACGGATGTTGCCGATTATTTGGTCATGAAGGGGCTCCCTTTCCGTGAGGCGCATCAGGTGGCGGGACAGATGACCCGAAGGGCCTTGGACACGGGGAAGTCGTTTGCGCAGTGGACGCTCACGGAGTTTCAGGCGGCCTCTCCCTTGTTTAAAAAAGATATTTTAACCTGGATGTCGATGGCAGCATCTGTGGCCCGACGAAGCGCCATCGGGGGAACCGCCATGGGTGCGGTGGCGCGGGAGATCCAACGGATCAAGGCCGCGTGGCGACCGTGAAGATGAGGCGTGCCCTCGTGATGGGGCTTCTTTTTACTTTTCTATCCGTGGGGGCTTGTGGTAGAAAGGGGGACCCTGTTGCGCCCGATGCGGGGGGCCAGGGGATGGGGCGGGGCGTTCAAAAACAAGAGTCGTTGCCACAAAAGGAATAAGAAGCATGGGAGATTTCCGTTATAAAAAAGATCGCCTGTTCTGCGAAGGGGTTGCCCTGGACCGGATTGCCGAGACCGTGGGAACGCCCGCGTATATCTATAGCCATCAGACGCTCTGCCATCAGCTTCGCGCCTATCACAAGGCGTTTTCCGGGGTGCCGCATCTTATTGCCTTCGCGGTGAAGGCCAACGCCAATATCGCCATCCTGAAACTGTTCGCAAGCGAGGAGGGCGGGGGCGATATCGTCTCGGGCGGAGAGTTGCATCGGGCCCTGGTTGCGGGGATGTCCCCGCAGCGGATTGTCTTCGCGGGGGTGGGCAAGACCAAAGAGGAGATGCGCGTGGCCCTCTCCGAAGGGATCCTGATGTTTAACGTGGAGTCGTCCCAGGAACTGATTGCCCTGGATGAAGTGGCCAAAGAGTTTCAGGTGCAGGCGCCAGTCGCCTTGCGGGTGAATCCAGATGTCAATCCGAAGACGCATCCCTATATTTCAACCGGCCTGAAGAAAAGCAAGTTTGGCATTGAGCTTTCCGCCGCGATTCAACACTATCAACTCGCGACCCGCCTTTCGAATATTCGGGTGGTTGGCATTCACTCGCATATTGGATCGCAACTGACCCAGGTGAAACCGTTTGTCGATGCCTTGAAGCGGATTTACAAGTTGATTGAAGCGCTTCGGGGTCTGGGGATGACGATCACCTACTGGGACATTGGCGGGGGGCTGGGCATTACCTATAAATCGGAGACGCCGCCGCTTCCAAAAGAGTTGGCCGTCGCGATTCTCCCCCTGCTGAAGGCCAGCGGCTGCACGATTATTCTGGAACCGGGCCGATCGCTGGTGGGCAATGCGGGGGTCCTGATCACGCGTGTGATTTATACGAAAGAGGGAGAAGAGAAAAAGTTTGTTGTGGTCGATGCCGGGATGAATGACCTGATCCGTCCGAGTCTTTATGACGCCTATCATGAGATCTGGCCGGTGGTCAAAAAGAAGCGGCCCCTGCGTGTGGTAGATGTGGTGGGACCGATTTGTGAGTCGGGTGATTTTCTTGCGCAGGGGAGAAAAATGGTGCAGGTGTTGCCCGATGAACTCCTTTCGGTGATGAGTGCGGGGGCCTATGGTTTCTCGATGGCGTCCAATTACAACGCGCGGCCGCGCCCCGCCGAGGTGCTGGTTCATGGCGATCATTATGAAATCATCCGGGAGCGGGAAAGTCTGGATGATTTAATTCGTGGGGAGAGGATCCCCGGGTTTTTGAGTGCGTGAGCGTTGAGTTTGTGAACGAGGGCTTGTCTATTTCATCTCCCAATGTCCCCTCCTCCCCCCTCCCCGATCCAGCGCAAAGGGGAAAGCGGGAGGGTCGGCGATTCTTCCTGACCTTATTGGTCTCAAGCGGTCTGGTCATCCTTCTCCTTGCGGCTTTTTTCTTCCAGGGGAAGGCGATTACCTTGTTTTCGATCAAGAAGTTTGTTGTCAACAAGGCGTTTGTAACGCTGCTTCCCAAAGCGTATAGCCTGGAAGAGGCGGAGCGGGTGCGGGAAGTCGTGTACCATTTTTATGAATCTGCAGGCCCGGAAGGGATGGACGATCGTGGCGTGCTTCGGGTGAGCGCGAAGATGCAGGCGATCTTGTCCGATGAAAAGATTACGGATGAAGAGGTGAAATCACTTTTGAGTCTCATTGAACAGGTGTCGCACACCCCACAGGCGTCACACGCCCCGCAGGGCTTGCCATGACGATTCCCTTTTGGAAAATGAGTGGGAGCGGCAACGATTTTATCGTGATCGATCACCGAAAGCCGCTCCTCCCGCCTTCGCAAATTCCAGAATTTGTCATGCGGGTCTGTCGCCGCGGCCTCTCGGTGGGCGCTGATGGGGTTATTTTTGTCACGACCTCCACACGGGCCCATTACGCCTGGCATTTTTACAATGCGGATGGGGGCGAGGCCGAAATGTGTGGCAATGGAAGCCGTTGCGTGGCGCGATTCGCCATGCTTACCGGGATCGCCCCGGCGCGGCATACCTTCGAGACCCTGGCGGGCCTCATTCATGCCGAGGTGCTTCCCGAGGGGCGGGTGCGCGTAGGGCTTCCCGATCCTTCAAACCTGAAATTAAACCTGACCCTTGATCTGGAAGGGGAGACCCATCTGGGGCACGCGGTGAATACGGGGGTGCCGCACCTGGTCTATTTTGTGGAAGATTTAGAACGGCTGGACCTGGTTCGTCTGGGGCGGGCGACCCGCTATCACCGGCAGTTCGCGCCTGCGGGGACCAATGTCAATTTTGTCCGTCCGATTGATCCGCATACGCTTCAAATCCGGACGTATGAACGGGGGGTCGAGGATGAGACGTTGGCCTGCGGGACTGGCGCCATTGCGGCCTCACTGGTCGGGGCGGCTCTGGGAAAGGTTTTGCCGCCGGTAACCCTTCAAACACGAAGCGGAATTTTACTGGGGGTTGATTTTAAACAAGCGGGTGAACAATACACGGACATTTCCCTTACGGGAGATGCCCGGATGATTATCCAGGGCGAATTGATGGAAGAGGCCTGGCAGTAAGCGGGAAGGAGGTTTTTATGTTTCACGGTTCGATTGTCGCGATGGTGACTCCCTTCAAAAAGGGAAAGATTGATGAAAAAGCGTATGGCGGCCTGATTGAGTTCCAGATTAGAAATGGCACGCATGGGATTACCCCCTGCGGAACGACGGGGGAGTCGGCAACCCTGACCTATGAAGAGCATTGTCGGATGATTGACCTGACCGTGAATCTGGTGGGAGGAAGGGTGCCGGTTCTGGCTGCGAGTGGCTCCAACAGTACCGAAGAGGCGATCTCCCTCACCCGCCACGCGAAACGGGCCGGCGCGTCGGGCGCCCTCCTCATTTCACCTTACTACAACAAGCCGACGCAGGAGGGGCTCTATCAGCATTACAAGGCCATTGCCCAGGCGGTGAATCTCCCCCTGGTCCTCTACAACATTCCAGGGCGGACCAGCGTGAATCTGCTCCCCACGACGGTGGCGCGTCTCATGGACTTTCCCAACATCGTTGGGATTAAAGAGGGGACAGGCTCCCTGCAACAGATTAGCGATTTGATCCGCTATTGCGGCGACCGACTGGTGATTTTATCCGGGGATGATTTTACCGCGTTTCCGACCATGGCGGTGGGAGGGAAGGGCGTGATCTCGGTGACGGCCAATATCGTCCCATCGGAGATGGCCCAGATGATGACTGCCGCAGAGAAAGGGGATTATGTCACAGCCCGAAAGTGGCACGAGAAGGTCTATCCACTGCATGAGGCCCTCTTTTGGGAGACAAGTCCCGTCCCGGTGAAGACCGCCTTAAACCTGATGGGAAAATGTGAAAGCGATGTGCGGCTGCCGCTTTGCGCCCTGTCGGATCCGAATCGGAACCGACTCCAGAAACTGTTAAAGGAGCAGGGTCTTTTAAAGCCGTCTAAAAAAAAGTAAAGAGTTCTCCCTGTCGGTCGAAATGACGGCGTAACAGGCTTATTTGCGTGTTCTATAATTTCTGAAATGATAAGGAGCGATATGAAAGTCACAGTGATGGGCGCGGCAGGACGGATGGGACGCGCCGTTTTGGATAGTCTGTATCAGGAGGAAGACCTCACGCTGGCGGCTGCGGTGGAGAAAAAGGGGAATCCGTCGCTTGGCCGTGATGTGGGGGCCCTGATTGGGATCGACACGTGGGGGGTCCTGCTGTCGAATCAGGTGAAAGAGGGGATCAAGCAGGGAGAGGTGGTGATTGATTTTACCGCCGCCGCTGAAACCCTTCTGATCCTGAAAGAGGCGGTGGTTCAGAAAAGGCCCATGGTGATTGGCACCACGGGTTTTACCGCAGAGCAGGAGCAGAAGATCAACCAGGCGGCCCAGAAAATTCCGATTGTCCTCTCCCCGAACATGAGTGTTGGTGTGAATGTGATGTTCCGTCTCCTTTCGGAGGCAGCCCGGGCCTTGGGCGCGGGCTATGACGTTGAGATTCTGGAATTCCATCACCGGCAGAAAAAAGATGCCCCAAGCGGCACGGCGCTTCGGATGGGAGAGGTGATCGCCCATAGCCGGGGGACCGCTTTGCCGCATGTGGGGCGGTTTAGTCGTCAGGGAGCGATTGGCCCGAGGCAGATTGGGGAGATTGGCGTTCAAAGTCTGCGGGGTGGTGATGTGATCGGGGATCACACCACCATTTTTGCCGGGCCAGGAGAGCGGATCGAGATTACACACCGTGCCCAGAGCCGCAATAATTTTGCCCGTGGGGCACTGATGGCCGCGCGATGGGTGAGCCATCAGGCGCCGGGGCTTTACGACATGATGGACGTCCTCAATCTGAATCTGAAAACGGGAGGTTCCGCGTGAAGAAAATTGAGCTGGCGGATCGGATTTGTGGTCTTCCCCCCTATCTCTTCGCGGCGATTGACCAAATGAAGCAGGAGGCGATTCGCCAGGGGAAGGATATCATCAATCTGGGGATTGGTGACCCGGATCTGCCAACGCCGGCGCCGATTATTCAGAGGATGCAAAAGGCGGTTGAAGACCCGCGGCACCACCAATACCCCTCCTATGACGGGATGATCAGTTTCCGCCGTGCGGTCTCCGACTGGTATCAGCGTCGCTTTCAGGTGACACTCAATCCGGAGAATGAGGTCTTAACCCTCATCGGCTCTAAAGAAGGGATTGGCCATCTCCCGCTGGCGTTCATCAATCCGGGGGATACGGCCCTCATGACGAGTCCGGGCTACCCGGTCTATCACGCGGGGACGCTGTTTGCGGGAGGGAAATCGTATTTTATTCCGCTGACTGCGGAAAACCGGTTTCTTCCGGATCTCTCCGCGATTCCCCACGAGGTGGCGGCTGCCGCGAAAATTCTTTTTATCAATTCTCCGAACAATCCAACGGCGGCTGTGGCCGATCGTGACTTTTTCCGGGGTGTCGTTACGTTTGCGAAGCGATATGGGATTGTGGTCTGTCACGACGCCGCTTATTCGGAGGTGTTTTATGATGGAAAGCGTCCCGCGAGTTTTCTGGAGGTGGAGGGGGCGAAGGAGGTTGGCATTGAATTCCATTCGCTGTCTAAAACCTATAACATGACGGGATGGCGTCTTGGATTCGCGGTAGGCAATCCAGCCGTCTTGGCGGCCCTGGGAAAAGTGAAGAGCAACCTTGATTCCGGTGTCTTTCAGGCGGTTCAGGAGGCGGGGATCGCGGCGCTTTCGATGGGCGAGGAGGTGCTCTCCGCGATTCGAACGGTCTATCAGGGACGCCGCGATGTGTTGATTTCTGGTCTCTCCCGGCTTGGCTTCCCGGTGACGCCGCCCGAGGCCAGTTTTTATGTCTGGGTGCCGACCCCTATGAGGGGTACGACCCCTGCGAGGGGTGCGACCCCCCGAAGGGTTTTATCGGCTGATTTCACCGCGACCCTGCTTGAGAAAACCGGCATTGTCAGTACGCCAGGGGTGGGTTTTGGCGCGGCGGGCGAAGGATATGTCCGGTTCACGCTTACGGTTTCTGAAGAGCGCTTGCAGGAGGCCCTGTCTCGGATGGAGGCTGCCGGGATCCATGGGTAGCCATTACGAAGGACGTGGCGAGGGATGCGATCCCTGCGAGGGGTACGGTCCCTCTCTTTCCGCAGTTTTGGCCAGTCCGTCTTCTGTGTCGACGGAAGAGGCTTTTATTGGCATCGGGTCAAATCTTGGAGACCGGCTTTCCTTTTGTCGGGAGGCGGTGCGCCGTCTCCTTGCCGCGCCTTCCCTTTCGATCGTCGCGGTCTCCTCGCTTTATGAGACGGAACCGATGGCGTATCTGCATCAGGGTTTATTTTACAACGCCGTCGTCAAGGTGCGCGCGGACTGCTCCGTGTGGGACTTGTTGTCCGCCTGTCAGGAGATCGAACGCCAACTGGGCAAGGCGATTGTCATTCCCAAGGGGCCAAGGACCGTTGATCTGGATCTGCTCTTCTATGGTTCGTTGATTTTAAACGAGCCAACGCTGTCGCTGCCTCACCCGGCCCTTGCGTTGCGACATTTTGTTCTCATCCCGCTTTCTGAAATTGCCCCGGATTTTATCCATCCGGGACTGGGGCAGAGCGTGGCCCAGCTTTCTTATCAGTTACCCCATCACGCTCGTGTTGAAAAGCGGTTTGAGGCAGGGTGGCAGCGTGTTTGAAGATTTGGGCAATCAACTGATTGTCATTGAGGGGGTCATTGGCGTCGGGAAGACAAGCTTCGCAAAGTTGTTGGCTCATGAATTTGGGGCCGAGCTTTTGTTGGAGAACGCCGAGGAGAACCCCTTCCTGCCCTCGTTTTATCGGGATCGCAAGAAATGGGCCTTTCAGTCCCAGATTTTTTTTCTGCTCTCCCGTGTCCGTCAGCTCGAAGAGCTGGCGCAGCAGAGCCTCTTTACCAAAACGATGGTGACCGATTATTTTCTTCCGAAGGACCGTATCTTCGCCTATGCCAATTTAAGCGAACAGGAGTTGATTCTCTACGAGCAGATTTATAAACTGCTCAACCTCTCTGTCCCGCAGCCGGATCTGGTGGTCTTTCTCCAGGCCGACACCGAGACCCTGCTCCGGCGGATTCGCGCGCGGGGCCGGGGCGGTGAACAGCAGATCGATGCCGACTATCTTTCCCGGCTCAATGACGCCTATAATCGGTTCTTTTTTTATTACGAGGAGAGCCCGCTTCTGGTGGTTCAGACCAACGAAATGAATCTGATTGACCGGCCTTCCGATCTGACCGACCTGATTGGGCAGATCAAGCGGATGAACAAGGGAAAGCGGTATTACAATTTCTGTGGGTAGGCCCGGTGGCTGTTGAAAGGGTTTTAATAGAAAGGTGATGGATTGAAAAGGGTCACGCGCCTTGGCACCCTTCAAAAGAGTTTGGCGCCCCTTCGCGGGAAAAAGCGAATTGGCTTTATCCCAACCATGGGGGCATTTCACGAAGGGCATCTTGCCCTGATGCGGGACGCTAAAAAAGAGTGCGACTTTATCGTGGTCTCGCTCTTTATCAATCCGCTCCAGTTTGGCCCCAAAGAAGATTACGCGGTCTATCCCAAAGCGATGGCTTCGGACAAAAGGCTGGCCTTGGGCGCGGGGGTGGATCTGCTCTGGACGCCCTTAAAGGAGGAGATCTACCCGGATGGCTACTGCACCTTTGTGGAGGTGGAGGGGATCAACACCCTGTGGGAGGGGCGATCCCGTCCCGGCCATTTTCGCGGCGTGGCCACGGTGGTGATGAAACTTTTTCAGATTGTGCGGCCAGACATCGCTTATTTCGGGATCAAAGATTATCAGCAGACTCGGGTGATTGAACAGATGGTTCGTGATTTAATGTTGCCGGTCCCCATCCGGATCCGGCCTACGATCCGTGAGGCGGATGGCCTGGCCATGAGTTCCCGCAATGTTCGCCTTTCCGATGCAGAGAGAAAGGCGGCGCCGATTTTGTACAAGGCCCTTCGGCTTGCGAAAGAACAGGCGAGAAAGGGGGAGCGGTCGGCGGCCCGGCTGCTTGCCGCAGCCCGAAAGGTGATTGCCACGCAACCGCTTGCCGTTGTGGATTATCTGACGATTTGCGATCCGAAGAGCTTAGAGTCTGTGGAGCGTATCCAGGGGAAGGCCATTTTCCTCGCGGCCGTGAAGATCGGCCCAATCCGCCTGATTGATAATATTCAACTGGCCTGACCAAACGCCTCCCCTCACGCCATCAGGTTGTCGAAAAAGCCCCTCCACCTATTTTTCAACGACATTCTGAACTTGAGGGGAGATAGCCTTGCGGAATCATTGCTGTGAACCGTATCAAACCACGTTTCTCATACCTCAAAAAAAGCAGTTGGGGTGATCACAGGGATGTCCTCTACTGATCCTAATTTTAGGAGTCCTTTATCCCCGGTTACAATGTAATCGGCCTTCCCATCAATCGCTGCGGCCAAGACATGATGGTCGGTCTGGTCATCACATTGTGGAAAGGGTCGGGGGGTATAGGGCACCCGAAGTGCTGCGTGCGAGAGGAATCTTAAAATTGCCACGACTTCTGTGTTTGTTTTTTTAAACTTGTCGTGAAGGTTCCGCTTGACCTCTTCATGGAGGGATGCGCTAATCAACAGATCGTGGCGGTCAACGCATCGCCGAAGAACCTCACGGCAAAGTCCTTCTTTGGTAAAGGCCGATAACAGGACATTCGTGTCCAGAAGTATTCTCAAGAAACTGCCTTGAAAATCTCTTCATCCGTCTCAAACCCTGCCTCTCTGGCCCATGTAGATGTCTTTTTAAAGATTGCCTCCATTTCTTTGCGAAGGAGATAGCGACTAATCGCCTCTCGGGCAATCACACTGGTTGGCATCTTCTCTGCTTTTGCGATCTTTCTTATTTGCTTCCCAGAAGGCCATGCCGTCAAACTTAGTGCGCAGAGTTCGGGCGGAGCAAGCGAGGCTATCCGAACTTATTCCTAACATTGACCAACTTTCAAAGCAGATTGAAGATATCCAGTCGGCACACAAGATCGCCGACAGCCTCCCAATTGATCTCCAAACGCTTTCGGAAGCTCGCGAAAAAATCACCAAGTCCTCCATTGAGGCAGGGCTGACGGAGGAGAGGATAAACAAGGCGTGGTTAACTTCGGAAGACTATTTAAAGCAGATAAAAGGAAGCAACGAGGAAGCACAAAAGCTGATTGAACTATGCGGGGCTGCCTATCAAATTACAACGACGAAGGGCCTTGCAGGTGCCTTTGATCAGCGAGCGGGAAAACTCGAATGGTCAATGAGGTCTTGGGTTTTAGGGCTAATGTTTGCACTTGTAATCGGTTCATACATGGGTGGACAGAGACTTGAACTGCTTTCCTCCGCGCTCCAAATCCCAAACCCTAACTTGGGTGGGCTTGCCATACAGGTGATCCTCTCATTACTTAGCGTTGGGGCTCCTTTGTGGTTCGCTTGGCTCGCAACGAAGCAAATCGGACAGCGGTTTCGACTCGCGGAAGATTATGCCTTCAAGGCATCTGTCGCAAAGGCGTATGAAGGCTACAGAAAGGAGGCCGCCCGAATTGATCCAGAATTTGAGCACAGGCTATTTGGGTCAGCACTTACGCGACTGGATGAAGCACCACTTAGGTTAGTCGAAACGAATACTCACGGGAGTCCATGGCATGAGCTTGCCAATTCCGAGGCCGTTCGCCGCACCTTTGACCTGTTTCGTGAAGCCATCGCTACTACGGCGAAAGCTTTAGGTAGGAGCGAATCAAAGCCAAAACCACCAGAGACCAACACACCGTAGAGGATCGTATCATCAATAATGAGCCACATATTAAAGTGAGACACAAATTAACCCCCTTAATCCCCCTTATCAGGGGAAAAAAAGGAAGAGCCAGTCATGCAAACACTATAAAAATTGCCTCGTTATAGCCTCAAATTGAATCGTGACCTTTTCCGCCTTCAAGCTTTCACTGACCGAAACCGCCATGCCAGTCTCTTTGCCGATTGCTTCCACCTCTTTTGCCTTGACGGTTACGAGTCCATCAACAAAACGAACTTCTGGGTTTTTCGCCGGTTGGACATCAACTGTTGCAGACGTGGCGGTGGCGGTTTGCGAGCCCGATATTATTAGTGAAAGAGATAAGACTACTACAGCGATTATATTCTGTCTCATATAACCCTCCTATCGTTTTAGAGAAGCCTTGTCACTTAAAAATCTCCGACAACGAAATAGGCTATCTGGTCTCTCCCAGTGATTATAATACCGCAGACTCTATTATGCAGAGCTATCCTAGTTCAATGAGGGCAATTTACGCAAAAACAGAGATAGGGATTTGAGCATTTCGCAGTAGACAAACACCACAAATCTGGTTGTTGACAATGCGTGTACAATGGAATACAATTTTCATTTGTGAAGACAATCCGATGGGACAACAAGAAAAACGAACAGTTGAAGGCCACTCGCGGAGTCGGTTTTGAGCAGGTAGAGCTGAAAATCGCAACGGGGGATATCTTGGCAGTCGTCGAGCACCACAACAAAGAACGCTATCCCACCCAACGGGTTTTCGTTCTTGACCTGTCTGGGTATGCCTACCTTGTGCCGTTTGTGGAAACTGACACGGAGATTTTTCTAAAGACGATTTTCCCCAATAGGCAAGCGACAAGCCAATATTTAACAGAAAGGGAGACACAATGAATCATTTAACCAAGGAAGAACAAGCGCTTTCCCAATCTTTTGATCGTGGCGAGTGGACACCCGTCAAAAATATGAAGGCAGAGATTAAACAGTATGCGTCGTATGCCAAGGCCTCCCTTAAGAAAACGAGCAGGGTCAATCTACGAATCTCTCCGCAAGACCTAAACGGCATACAGCAAAAAGCGATTGAGGAAGGGATCCCCTATCAAACTTTAATGGCAAGCATCATTCATAAGTATGTCGTGGGCAAATACGTCGAAGAACGGACACCAGCCCCTAAATTCTAAGGGATCATCCTCGTAAGTATATTAGCTTGCATTCGCCGCTTCGACAAAGGCATCAAATAGTTTTTGCTGTAAGGGCGATTCCGACAGCTCTGGATGCCACTGAACCCCAATAAAAAAACGATGTTCCGGCATTTCAACCGCTTCAATAATCCCATCCGATGCATAAGCAGTCGGCTTGAACACAGAAGCCAACCGGTCAATCGCCTGATGATGACACGATGGGACATCAACTGTTTCCTGCCCCATCAGCTTGGCAATCGCTGAACCTGCGATGAGCTTGACGGAATGACACACTTCCTGTTTTTCAGGAAGTCGATGTGGAACAGCCTCCCCAACTCGGTCTGGAAGATGCGCCATCAATGTTCCACCGAATGCGACATTCATCACTTGAATGCCGCGACAAATCCCCAAGAGGGGGAGATGAGATACGCTGGCGTATTTTACCATGAGAAGCTCGCTTTGATCTCGCTCCGTATTGATACCATAAATCTCCTGATGAGTATCCCCACCATAGAGAGACGGTTCAATATCGCCACCGCCTGATAGAATCAATCCAGAAAGCTGAAGCCGATTCAAGAGTTCTGGAAGATCAGGGGCTCCCGGAGGGAGTAATATGGCATCGCCGCCTGCCCGACGCACGCAGGCAATATAGCGATCTGACAACGCGTACCGACCCTCTTCATCTGGCGCACGGGTGGTCAGGCCGATTAGTGGACGACGAATACTCATAGAGAAAAATCTAGCATCTAAAAAAACCGTTGTCAAGGTTGAAGAAAGCGAGCCGTGCCCAACGGAGCCTACTGCATCGTAAAGCTCCGTGTCTCGCTATCTGCGGTGAGACCGCACTCTAAAACCCCGTACCGTTTATAGAGATTGCGTTTTTTGACCTCATCGGTCCTTCGGGTGGACTCGGAAAGAATTTCAATCACCAACAAACAATTCTAACTGCGCGGATTCTTTTTCTTCCAAGGCAATTGGATATTTTTCCGTAAAGCAGGCTCGGCAAAAATGATGGTCTTTTGCAGCGTCATTATGATACACGGCCCGAAACATTCCTTCTATCGAAAGATACTGTAAGCTGTCTGCCGTCAGATGCTTGCAGATTTCATCTACGGTGTGAGAAGAGGCGATTAACTCGCTACGCGTGGGTGTATCAATGCCGTAGAAACAGGGCGAGAGAATGGGGGGAGAGCTGATCCGAACATGCACCTCTTTGGCACCAGCCGCACGAATCATTTTGATAATCTTTCGGCTGGTTGTGCCCCGCACAATCGAGTCGTCCACGACCACAACCCGTTTCCCTTCCAAGACCTCGCGTACTGCATTGAGTTTGACCTTCACACCAAAATGGCGTATCTCCTGCTTTGGCTCAATAAAGGTACGACCGACATAATGGTTTCGTGTTAAGCCCATGTCAAAAGGAATCATGGACGCTTCTGAATATCCCAAGGCGGCAATCACCCCTGAATCTGGAACGGCAATAACAATGTCTGCTGAAACAGGCGACTCTTTTGCCAACTCCTGCCCCAGTCTTTTTCGAATTCCATAAACCGATTGCGAGAAAATCGTGCTATCGGGCCGCGCAAAATAAACAAACTCAAAAACGCATTGTGCAGATGTAACTTTCGGAAACGGGAAAAAGGATTGCACGCCCAAATCGTTGATAACAACAACCTCTCCCGGTTTTATGTCACGAATTAACGTAGCGCCAATAAGATCAAAAACACAACTTTCCGACGCCACAATATAGCTCGCAGGGCACGGTGCCCTATCCCCTAACTTACCCAGAAGAAGCGGGCGTACACCGTACGGATCGCGGACGGCAATGAGTCCCTCCTCAGTGAGGAATAGCAGCGAGTAGGCACCGCGAACACGGAAGAGGCTGTCCACTATCCGATCTTTTAAGGTTTTCGCTTGCGACCGCGCCAGAAGATGGAGAATCACCTCGCTATCTACCGACGACCGAAAGACCGCGCCAGAGGCCTCCAACTCACGGGTTAAAACCTGCGCATTAACCAAGTTCCCATTATGCGCCATGGCGAGCATCCCCTGTAAAGAACTTCCCATCAAGGGCTGGACATTATCCAGGGCACTGTCCCCAGCAGTGGAATAGCGGTTATGGCCAATGGCCATTGACCCTTTTAAAAGCGTAAGGTCCTTTGGCTTAAAAACGTCGGCAACGAGGCCCTGCGCCTTCTTTTGACGAAACACCTTGCCATCATAAGTAACAATCCCAGAGGCTTCCTGTCCCCGATGCTGAAGCGCGTATAGCCCCAGATAGGTCAAGTTGGCCGCATCCGGATGCCCATAAACGCCAACAATCCCACACTCTTCATGCATCTTATCCATGCGAACCTTTTTACTCAAAATAATGACTTAACCCTGACTGATGCGCCGCGTTCATTTCCTCTATTGAAAGACGCACCTTTATTTTATCATCAACATGGACGGTCAAGACAGGCCCGCCTGTTTTTCCTAAAATAGCATAGAGAATCTCTTGTTCATCAAGACAGGCTTTGAGTTTGTCAATATTTTCTTCGCGGACGGTTGCAAGAACACGCGATGGCGATTCAGAAAAAAGCAGGGCATCCGGTCGTATCTTACTTGGAGGAATACTAATTTCCGCCCCCATCTTAGACAAAATACAGCATCGCGCCAAGGCCATTGCAAGCCCGCCATAAGACAAATCACGCGCCGAAGCTAAAAGGCCCTGATCGTTGATACGAAGGATTGTTTCTTCCAAAACCTTTTCTCGGTCAAAACGTAGTAGGGGAGGGCTTCCCCTTTCTTGAAAATAAATCTCCTTTAGATAAGCAGACCCGCCCATTTCCTCTAACGTCTCGCCGATTAAAATAATAGTATCCCCGGCAGATTGAAAGTGTGAACCAACGTGCACCGACGGGGGATCAATGATTCCTACCATTCCAATGATTGGCGTTGGATAAATATCTAATCCAGCCGTCTCATTGTATAAAGAAACATTTCCGCTGACAACAGGAATCGCCAAGGCCTTACAGGCATCGCTCATCCCCTCAATAGAGAGGGCCAACGCCCACATGGTTTCAGGCTTTTCTGGATTGCCAAAATTCAGACAATTGGTCATGCCAATGGGTTTTGCCCCCGCACAAACCAATCTTAAAGAGGCAGAGGCGACGGCAGAGGCACCGCCATAATAGGGATTTAAAAGGGTATACCGGCTATTGCCATTGAGCGTCATTGCCAACAACGTGTCTGATTCTTTAATCTTTAAAATAGCCGCGCCACTACCGGGGCCTGCGAGGGTATTGGTCTGAACCATGTAATCAAACTGCTGATAGACCCATTCCTTGGACGCCAAAGAAGGAGAAGCGATCAGCGTTAATAACGATGGAGCATATGACCCTTGGGGCAATGGAATAGAATCAAAGCTAAACGATGTGAGAATCTCCTGAAAATTCGGCGGAGAGATCGGCCGTTCATAAACAGGTGCCTTCGAGGTCAATGCACTTGCCGGAACCTGTGCCACTTGCGTATCCCCTTTTGTTACGGTTACGTTGCCATCGTCTGTTACCGTTCCAACAATCGAAAAATCTAAATCCCATTTTAGGAAAACCGCTTCTGCCGTTTTTTCCGTTCCCTTCTTGACAACAATCAACATCCGTTCCTGCGATTCCGATATTAGAATTTCATGAGAAGTCATGCCAGTCTCTCGCAGTGGGACTTTTTCAAGATCAATTTTAATCCCCACCGCGCCACGATCGGCCATCTCGGAGGTAGCACAGGTCAACCCCGCCGCACCCATGTCTTGCATTCCAACCACACATCCAGTACCGATCAATTCTAAACAGGCCTCTAATAGAAGTTTCTCCGTAAAGGGGTCACCCACCTGAACAGCGGGACGAGACTCCTTTGAATTTTCTAATCCAGTAGACGCCATGGTGGCACCGTGAATACCGTCTCGCCCGGTTTTTGATCCAACATAAATCACAGGATTCCCTACACCGCTAGCTGCCCCCTTTACAATATCTTCGCGGCGGGCAATGCCAAGACAAAATACATTGACCAGCGGATTCCCAGAATAGGTGTCGTTGAATATAACCTCGCCTCCCACCGTTGGCACGCCGATACAGTTGCCATATCCTGAAATTCCAGCAACCACGCGTTCCATTAAATACCGATTTTTTGGATTTGATAGTGGGCCAAAACGGAGCGCGTTTAGCAAGGCGATAGGTCTTGCCCCCATCGTAAAGATATCGCGAAGAATTCCCCCGACACCCGTTGCGGCACCCTGATACGGCTCAATAAAAGAGGGATGATTATGACTTTCGATTTTAAAGGCTGCGACCAATCCATGCCCAATATCCACCACCCCCGCGTTTTCTCCCGGGCCTTCAATGACCCGTTCCCCTGTGGTGGGAAACCGTTTCAGGTGGACGCGGGAGCTTTTATAACTACAATGCTCGCTCCACATCACAGAGAACATGGCAAGCTCAACTTCATTTGGCGTACGACCTAAAAGGTCTAAAACCTTTTTATATTCATCGTCCGTTAAGAGTGGATGGGGGTTGTTAGGGGGCTTCATGAGTGTGTATCCCTGCTCCTCTCTTCTGAAGCGATAAAAACATTCGGATGCCGTCTATAGTGTTTTGTGATGGATTAGAGGTGCGTTCTGGGTGTGGCATCATGCCAAAAACATTTCCTTCCTTATTGCAAATTCCAGCAATATGATCTAATGATCCATTGGGGTTTGCAGAGGACGACAATGTCCCCTCCGAATCACAGTAACGAAAAACAATCTGATTATTTTCTTTAAGACCTGCAAGGCCTAGTTCATCAATATAATAGTTTCCCTCGGCATGGGCAATCGGCATGGAGACCACTTCCCCATTCACAAAGCCCGTTGTTAAAATTGTCTCCGAATTTTCAACTTTGATATGAATCGGTTTACAGATAAACTTTAGATGCTGGTTTTTCAATAGCGCGCCTGGGAGTAAGCCCGACTCGGTGAGAATCTGAAAGCCGTTGCAGATTCCCAAAACCGTGCCCCCTTCACGGGCATGAGATGCCACAGCTTTCATAATAGGAGAGTGCGCGGCAATGGCACCCGTGCGCAAATAGTCTCCGTAGGAAAAACCACCGGGGAGAATCAGGACATCTACATCGGGCAGTTTCTCGTCTTTATGCCAGATTGGGACACAGGTCTCCCCAATGACTTTTTCAATGACGTACTGGCAATCGCGATCACAATTAGAGCCGGGGAAAACAATGATTCCAAAACGCATTATTGGGTTCCTTAGAATTTCGAGTGGATAAACAGCACCTGTATGTCCGAATCGTAACAATCAAGAGATGGGCTGTCAAGTGACAGATTGTCTAGTCTACAACAACTCATTTAGCGCGGCTCGATATTCAGGAGTTTCATTCTGCGATAAAGATGCGTTCGGTCAACCTTTAAGTCTGCGGCGGTCTCGATCAATTTCCAATTGTGTAACGATAATTTCTTGATGATAAACTCCTTTTCAAACTGAATACGTGCCTCTTTCAATGAATCGGATCCATCGGATATTTCAGAGTCCATCGGGATATCCCCAATAAAACTGGGGATATCTTTGGGGAGAATGCAATTTTCAGAAACCAGAATCATCAGTCTTTCAAGAATATTTTGAAGCTCTCGAATATTGCCCGGCCAGGGATATCGTTCTAACAAAGCCAAGGCATCAGGAGAAATTGTCTTGGGTTTGATCCCCTGCTCTTTTGCGATTTCTTGAATGAAATGCGCGGCCAGAAGCGGAATATCATCAATACGATCCCGCAGAGGAAGTACTGCAATAGGAAGCACGTTCAGCCGATAATAAAGGTCTTCCCGAAAGGTTCCCTTCTTGATCTCTTCTTCCAGATTTTTATTAGAGGCCGCAATCACGCGAACATCAACATGAATATGCGTCGTTCCGCCCACTCGGATAAAAGATGACTCCTGTAAAACACGCAACACTTTGGACTGTGTGGATAACGCCATATCCCCAATCTCGTCAAGGAAAAGTGTTCCGCCATCAGCACGTTCAAATTGCCCAAGCTTTTGTTGAGAAGCGCCCGTGAATGCCCCCTTCTCATAGCCAAACAACTCGCTTTCAATCAGATGCTCTGGAATGGCGGCGCAATTTAAATCAATAAACGGGCCTGTCCGCCGCGTGCTTTGTGCATGAATCGCTCGCGCAACCAATTCCTTGCCCGTGCCATTTTCCCCGGAAATGAGTATCCGACTTTGCGTAGGACTGGCCTTGTTAATCTGCTCACGTAATTTTTGCATCGGGGGGGAGTTCCCGATCATCTCATACTTTTTTGAAACCAACTGTAAAAGAGCGCGGTTTTCTTCCGAAAGTCTTTGTTCATTAAAGGCATGACGCACTGTGAGCAGTATCTTTTCCAGCGAGAGCGGCTTTTCAACAAAATCGTAAGCACCCAGTTTAATCGCCCGCACTGCGGTCTCAATGGAACCATGCCCCGACATTACAATCACCGGAAGATAGGGGCTGATATCCTTTATTTTGATCAGCGTCTCAATCCCATCCACCCCCGGCATCCAGACATCCAGTAACACCAACCCCGGTAGTGTTTCCTGCACCGATTTGATGGCCTCAATGGAATTAGACGCAACAGACACGCTGTAGCCCTCGTCTTTAAGAACAGCAGAAAGCGTCGCTAAAATGCCTGACTCGTCATCTACAACTAAAATTGTTTTTTGCATTTATTAGGCTTTCCCTCCTTCCGATAGAAGGGAAATCAGGTAAGGGCGGAAAATTTTCCGCCTCCTACAACTTAACGGGCTTTACTGAAAGGACGTGCGGAATGGTTCGAATCTCTTTTAGCAATGCTTCCGACGCAACTGCATCAATCCCAACCACAGAGATTGCCAATCCCCCGGATTGTTCGCGCCCTAACTGCATTCGGGAGATATTGATTGTATTCTTTGCCAGAAGTTGGCCTAAGTCGCCAATGACACCCGGCTTATCATCATTGTGAATATAGAGCATATTTCCTTCTGGGATAATTTCTAAAGCCATGCCATCAATCTCAACGAATCTTGGATCTGTTTTGTGAAAAACAGCTCCTGATACCGTTTTTTCTCCAGACGAAGTTGTCACCCGCATTATCAGTAGAGAGGCAAAGTTTCCTGCATTGCCTGACTTTGTCTCTTTTATTTCAATACCCCGTTCTTTAGCAATAGACGGCGCATTGACATAATTCACGGTCTCTTCCAGAATTGGAGCCAACAGGCCTTTTAAGGCGGCAACGTACATCGGTGCCGATTGCAGTTCTGCGGCTTCACCATGATATTCGATATGTATCGCTGTAATCCCGCCCTCCACCGTTTGTCCAATAAACGAGCCGATTTTTTCAGCCAAAAGAACATACGGCTGTACCTTTGGAATAAGGTCTAGCGCGATAGAAGGAAGATTGACCGCATAACGCACCACGCCGCGAACCAAATAATCAACGACCTGTTCGGCGATCGCAAGCGCAACGTTTTCCTGCGCTTCCAGTGTTGCGGCGCCTAAATGCGGCGTGCAGATAAAATTATCTAACTTCAAAAGCGGGTGGTTTGGGTCTACGGGTTCTTTTTCAAAAACGTCCGTGGCAGAAGCTGCCACCTTTCCACTGGTCATGGCAGCTAGTAATGCCGTTTCATCTACAATGCCACCGCGTGCACAATTCACAATTCGGACACCGTCCTTCATTTGCGCAATGGCTTCAGCATTGATAAGATTTTTTGTCTCTGCGGTCATTGGCGTGTGCAGTGTAATAATATCCGATTTCGCATAAAGCGTCGCAAGGTCAACCAATTGGACACCCATCTTTTCGGCGTTCTCTGCAGAAAGATACGTATCATAAGCAATGACCTTCATTCCGGCCCCTTGGGCTAAACGGGCCACCCAGCTTCCAATTTGACCTAGGCCAACAATGCCAAGCGTTTTATCAAAAAGCTCAATGCCCATGAACTTGTTCTTTTCCCACTTCCCCGATTTTACTGAAGCGTTCGCTTGAGGGGTCTGACGGGCCATTGAAAAGATCAGCGCAAAGGTATGTTCCGCCGTTGTGATGGTATTTCCGCCGGGGGTATTCATAACAACAATGCCACGTTTGGTTGCTGCGGGAAGATCAACATTGTCTAAGCCAGAGCCTGCTCGGCCAATAACTTTCAGGTTTTTCGCGGCCGCAATAACTTCTTTTGTGACCTTGGTGCCGCTTCGGATAATTAAGCCGTCGTATTGACCAATTTCTGCAACGAGTTCCGCTGGGGTGAGCTTTGTTTTAAGATCAACCAAAAGCCCGCCTTTTTCCAAAATGGTGACGCCTTGTGCAGAAAGAGAATCGCTAATCAATACCTTCATAATCTATGCTCCCTATTTTTTTAGAAGAATTTCCTGGGCAATGCCAACACCTGTTCCTAATTTCAGGGGATGTCCCATTCCTTTTAATACCATCTCTATAGCAGAGACGGCAATGATAATGTCGAATGTATCAATGTATCCCATATTGGCAATCCGAAAGACCTTGCCTTTGAGTTGATCTTGACCGCCCGCAGCAGTAATGCCATATTTTACGCGGAGGTCTTTGTAAATCTGCTGACCATCGTAGCCTTCTGGTGCCTCAACAGCCGTAACGGAATCGCTCGGAGAGTTCTTAGGAAAGAGATTGAGGCCAAGACCTTTCATCGCCTCTCGCGTTGCAAGTGCTAGTTTGCCACAACGTGCAAAAACATTTTGTAATCCCTCTTCTTTCATCATTTTAAGGGATTGATCTAAGCCCACGACCAATGAAACTGCGGAGGTAAAGGCAGTCTGATTTTTAGAAAGCGCATCGCGTTCTTTTTTGAAATTAAAATAAAACTTGGCGTTTTTAGCCTTTTCTCCTTGCGCCCAAGCCTTGTTGGATACGGAAACAAATGCAAGTCCCGGTGGCAAGGCCAACGCCTTTTGAGAGCCTGTGACCATGATATCCAATCCCCATGCATCGGTTTGAATATCAAACACACCGAGGGCAGAAACTGCGTCTACAATCATTAAGCAATTTGGATATCCCTTTACGATCTCCCCAATTTCGCGAATCGGGTGGGCAACGCC
>CAYRGU010000026.1:0-4801 GCA_964423845.1 uncultured Nitrospirota bacterium | reverse complement strand
ATTTGGCCTAAACAGCAAGAGACAAAAGATTCCTCTTGAAAAGGCCATGACCGACGACGCCTCATCCCGACACGCTCAAATTAGAAAAGTCCTGCTGGTGGCGCTTTGCTTTAACCTGCTGGCCTGGTCGTTAAAGCTTCTTTGGAGTTATTGGACGCATTCAATAAGTATGCAGGCCGATAGCCTTCATTCTCTCTTGGATGCCTTTTCCTCCATACTGGGATTGGTCGGGGTCTCTCTCGCCGCACAACCCCCTGACGCAGAGCATCCCTATGGACATCGCAAGTTTGAAACGATGGCCGCGATTGGGATCTCGGTGTTTATCTTTATCGGCTGTTTTGAAATTGTGTCAGACAGCGTAAACCGGTTTGGGGGCGGGGTGACACCGATCGTGACCCCTGCAAGTTTTATGATCATGGTTGTCACAATGTTTGCCAATGGCATATTAAGCCGGTGGGAGGGGCGGATGGGGGAGGTCTTAAAAAGTGAGGTATTGTTTGCCGATTCGCTTCATACGAGGAGCGATGTCTATGCCTCCTTTGCCGTGATGGTGAGTATGATTGCGACTTATGCGGGATATCCCTTTATGGATCCGTTGGTTGCGTTAGCGATTGCCGCTGTGGTTGGGACGGCGGGGGTGAAGATTTTAATCACCAGCGTGAAGGTCTTGACCGATACGGCACAGATTGACTCGGAGGTCGTATCAGCCCTGGCGATGAAGGTTACGGGGGTTTTAGCCTGTCATGCCGTTCGTACGCGAGGCAGTAAAACCCGCGTGTATATGGACTTGCATGTTCATGTCTCCCCGGAGATGACGATTGCGGCGGCTCACCAGTTGGCGCATCAAGTAGAATCCGAGATTATCAGGAAATTTCCAGACGTCCTGGAAGTGGTCGTCCATTTGGAACCACATCTTCCCGAGTTGGAAAATGATTAAACCGATTCTTGCCATCACGATGGGTGATCCTTGCGGGGTGGGCCCCGAGGTGATTGTCAAAGTGCTCGCCGACTCTGGGCCATACGCCGTCTGTCGCCCGTTTGTGGTGGGAGATGCCCTCTGGATGGCCCAGGCGGCATCCCAGTTCGCGTCATCGGTGGCCATTCGCCCTATTGGGGATCTTTCTGAAGCCCGGTTTGAGGAAGGCGTCGTTGAGGTCCTCGATTCGAGAGAAGGGGGATTGTCAGACGTAAAATATGGCGTTCCTTCCCCCAGGGCGGGGCGCGCGGCCCTCCGGGCGCTTGAGATGGCGGCCCATCTGGCCCTCACGCACCGCGTGGATGGGATCACCACGGCCCCCATCAACAAGGAACAGATGAAGTCCGCAGGCTTTAATTTCCCCGGTCACACCGAGTTTTTTGCCCATGCCGCCGGGGTATCAGAGTTTGGAATGATGATGGTCGGGGGAGGTTTGAAAATCCTGCTCACCACCATTCACCTCTCTTTGCAGGCGATGATTTCACAGTTAAGCTCTGATCAGATCTTCCGCGCCATCGGGCTTCTCGATCGGTCGCTTCAGACCGATTTTGGAATCAAGGCACCGCGCATTGCGGTCTGCGCGCTCAACCCTCATGCGGGGGAGGCGGGTTTGATGGGAGACGAGGAGCAAAAGATCGTCGCTCCTGCCGTCGCCATGGCCGCGTCTCGGGGGATCAACATCCATGGCCCTTATCCGGCAGACACCCTTTTCTTTCGGCTCAAGCAGGGCCAATTTGACGCAGCCGTCGCGCTTTACCACGATCAGGCGTTGATCCCGATCAAGCTCCTCTCCTTCGGGGGCGGCATTAACGTCACCGTCGGACTTCCCTTTGTCCGCACCTCCGTGGATCATGGCACCGCCTATGATATTGCCGGGCAGGGGGTGGCGGATCCGGGAAGCCTGCGGGAGGCCCTGTTGCTCGCGGTGACCCTGGCACAGCATCGTCGTCACGCCCGATGAAAGAGCGCCCCCTCTTCGTCGCCCGTCCCAAAAAATCGCTCGGCCAGCATTTTCTTATCGATGGCAACATCCAACGTAAGATACTCGACCTCGCAGAGATTGATGAGGGGGAGCCGGTGGTTGAGATCGGGCCGGGCCGAGGCATTTTGACGCGAGGTTTGTTGGAACGGGGTGCACGGGTGCTCGCCATTGAGATTGACCGAGGACTCTCTGAAGGTCTTGTGTCATCCCTGCCCAGCGGGGGGACCCTTGAGGTCATTCATGCCGACGCGCTTCGGTATCCGTATGCGACCCTGCCCGCCCCTTATAAAGTGGTGGCCAATCTTCCCTACTATCTCTCGACGGAGATCCTGTTTTTGCTTTTAAAAGAACGGCAACGCATTACGAAAATGGTGGTCATGCTCCAGCGTGAGGTGGCCGAACGAATGGTGGCTGACGTGGGAAATAAACGCTATGGGGTTCTTTCGGTGCTCCTACAGTTTTACAGCGAGGTGAGTCTCTCATTTCGTGTTCCCCCGACCTGTTTTCGTCCACAGCCTCAAGTGGATTCCGCAGTGGTGGTCTGTCATCCCCTGGCAGCGCCCAAAGTTTTGGTTTTAGATGAGGCGTATTTTCTGCGCGTGGTCAAAGGGGCCTTTGGGCACCGAAGAAAACAGCTTGCCAACGCGCTTTCGGATCACGGGTTCAAGATCCAGACGGTTGAACTGGCGATTGATGAAATGGGTGTGAATCGTTCCCGACGGGGAGAGACCTTTTCTCTCGCCGAGTTCGCGCGCTTTTCTAACACCCTCTTCAAGATCGAGAACAAACCATAAAATCTGGTTCCTTTGAGGTTCAAGTGGGTCAATTCCCTCCTTTGCACGGAGGGGTCGGGGAGGTTATCCGTAGAGCCTGAAGTTTTGACTTTATCTCATGATGTTGCTATACAAAGGGAATTTTTTGGGGGGTTGGGTGAAGCGGGTTCTGTTTGTTATTGTCTGGATGGGCTGTTTCCTGGGAAGTGGTGTGACTTGGGTTGATGCGGAGCCCCAGCCTGCGTCCCAGGAAGAGCGCACGCCCTATCTCCTGGGGGACGATGAGGGATTCAGTCACCCCGAATTGTCTTCCCCTGCCCCTCACTTGCCAATTCAGGAATCCACCGAAGCCGCTCCGGAGAGGCCCCAATCCTCCCCCGGCCAGTCCTCCCCTGAACCAGCACCTGCCTCCGAGGCCATCCCTCCCAGGACAGAAATCTCCCCTGCACAGGCGGGGCCGACCGGTGTTATTTCAACGGAGACCGAATTTGAATTGAAAATGACCGTGGGCTTACATGCCTTAAGCAAGCAGAAATATGTCGAGGCGGCGGCGGCCTTCAAAGCGGCCGCCCTCCTTCGCCCAGAGGATTCCAATGTCGCCTACCAGTTGGGGGTTTCTGCGGCCCAAACCGGTGACTACGAGACGGCGGAAAAGTATCTCCATCAGACCTATCGGGCCAATCCGAACCGTCCTGGCATCGCGTTAGACCTGGGCATTATTTATTTTCGGCAGAAAAACTATCCCATGGCGCTTTTGTTTTTGAGTCAGGCCGAACAACGAGATCCGAGGAGCCCGGTGCCTTATTTTTATCAGGGGCGTGTTTATCAAGAGACTAAAAACGATGATTGGGCGGTTACCCGTTTTCGCCGGGCCGCAGGGAAGGCCCGCGCGAAGAAAATGGCCTGGGTGGCACCGTCTCATTATCAGGCGGGGGTTTCTCTTTATCGACAGGGAATTTTCGACGAGGCGAGAAACGAATTTATCCATGTCCTTCAAAGGGATCCGAAGTCCGATCTTGGGAAGTCCGCCCAGATCTACGTTCAGAAAATCAATCAGATGGGGTCTCTTGGCCCGAAGGTCGAGCATTCCCTTACCGTGGGCTATCAATACGACAGCAATGTCGTCCTGGACCCCTCCGATGCCGCTTTTTCCGGCGCAATCAGTGGGAAGGAGGATGGGCGACTGGTGCTTCATCTCTCGGGGGATTATGCGTTCAGTCGTCCCTCCCCGTGGGGGATGGGGCTCGCCTACTTTGTGTACAGCAGCTTTCATCAGGTCCTGGATCCGTTTGACCTCCTTGTTTATGACGCACGTCTTTATTTTCTTCATCGGGAAGGTGAAAAACAATTCCGCATTGATTTTTCTGGTGACAATGTTTACGTCGATCATGACCCCTATTTGAGATCCTATACGCTTCGCTCTACATGGCGTCGATCTCCCGTCCCGGAACGGACCAGGGAGACGTTTTATCAGATTCAGTCTTTTAAGTTTGAGAACAGCGTCGAGTCTCCGTCCAATTCAGATCGAGACGGCCTGGGGCATACGTTGGGATTGGTGGGCACGCATATTTTTGGGCAGAGAAAAGGTTCCGCGAAATATACCTACGCCCTGGAAATACGGAATTCCAACACCCACGATCAGGATTTTCAAGGCCACCAGTTCAAGGCGGGGGCCACCTATCAATATCCCTGGTCCGTCAAAGGAGAGCTTGAGGGTGAGCTCCTTCTCAAGTGGTATGCGCATCCGAGCAGTGTTTCAAATTCAAAGCGACAGGACCAACGGTATACCTTAAGTGTCGGACTGTCGCGACCCCTTCATGAAAAGTTAGAGGTTTTTTCGCGGCTTTCCTATCGCGACAACCGTTCGAGCATTCCGCTCTTTGGCTATGAAAAGACCGTCGTGTCTCTCGGTCTCACGGGGAGGTTCTAATGGGCACCTCTAAAAACCTACTGCGCGGCCCGATTGCTGCGTTGCGCGGTACTCGTAATCCTCATGTACAAACACGTACACTGCGGTTCCTGCGTTCCGTGCGCCTTGCAATCAGACCGCTCGCTACGGTTTTTAGAGGT
>CAYRGU010000025.1:0-3551 GCA_964423845.1 uncultured Nitrospirota bacterium | reverse complement strand
AACGCTCGTTGGCCAGCCGCTCGGTCGAGATCAGAAGGATGTCCACCTCGTTGCGTCGAATCGCCGCCTCGACATTGTCCCAGTTGTCCTGATTGTCGGAGTTGATGGTGCGCGCCCGCACGCCCATCCGCTCCGCCGCCGCAATCTGGTTGCGCATCAATGCCAGCAAGGGCGAAATAAGCAAAGCTGGCCCTGTTCCAGCTTCACGCATCAGCTTAGTCGCAATGAAGTAGACAAAACTCTTGCCCCAGCCGGTTTTCTGCACCACCAACAGCCGGCCACGGCCTTCCACGACATGGCGAATCGCTTCCTCTTGACCTTCGCGGAAATAAGCATTCGGAAGACCCGACCCAAGTTTGAGAAGTTCTATTGCTCGGTTTTTATTAAATGTCATTTATTGACTCATCAGGAGTATCTCCCTCACTTTGTGTCCAAACGACAATAGGACAGGCCTATCAATTGGACCTCATTGCCGTTTGGCACTTGAGGCAGCCTGTCGGCTGGCAGGCACGACAAATTTCTTTCCCGCATTTCCGACAGGCCACAAAACAGGCGGGACAGATCAAATGAAGATGATCGTCACAGACAAATGATACCCTTTTGGGATGGTAACAGCCCTCACAAGGGAGCGGGTCAATGGCCTTTAAGATCGGGTTGTATGTCAAAGGAAATGCGCGTCTTGCTTTGCGCCGCTTGATATCCAGCCAAAAGATCGGCATTTTCGTTTCGATCCGAATCAAGGAGATCGGCTCCATTTGAAGGGTTAGACGGTACTTACCGATCAGATCCTGAATCTTCCACTTTAGCTCCATTTCGATTGCCTCCCTTTTGGCGGGTCCATTGCTCCCTCCCTCGCCAAGAGCGGCCTTTTTTGCCGCAATCCGCTCTACCTCTTCAATCAGCGTCTGGTAATAATCCTGCACCCGAACGATATCCCGGGTCAGTCTCCGCTCCAAGCTCTTAATGAATTCAGCCAGGACATTTATCACAATCTCCTTCCGGGCCGAAAACAGGGCATTTAATACATGGGGGGAAACGATCGGATCGTCCTTCCCTCCTTTTTTGTCCGATTCTTCCATCGGCCCCTCCGCTACGCCATCAAACAGATCACGCAAAGAGTCCGGACCGGGGATCATCGAAAGGTTGCGTTCGTTAATCATTGCCGCAAAGATGCCCTCCTGCCGATCATCCGACCGGGCAGTATATTTAAAATAAGCAAGGAGATAGGAGCCCGGCAACTCCTCCTTTCTTGTCAAATCGAAGACGGCATTTTGCAGGATCACCTTTTCGGAAAGCCTCATGGCAATCTTTTCGAGCTTGAGCGGCGCGGGAGGAAAGTGTACCACGGTAAATCGCCCCTCTTGGCCAAGGAGGTCACTCATCTTTTTAAAGAGTTCAGAATCGTAGGAAAGAAGGATCCCTTCCTCCTCTTTCCGACCCTCCGTAGAAAAAAAATGAAGCCGAACATATTCAGGAACCTCTAATATTCTTGCCGCCTGCTCCGAAAGGAGCGCCTCAAATCCCCCCTCCTCCCTGCTCTCCACGACGGCCCCTGTGTATCGGAAAAGCGCTTCGGTAAAATGGCTCAACCCGATCATACCTCGTACTCCTCACCAAAAATAACGGAATCCAGCTCTTTCGACGCAAGATAGGCCGACTTCGCCTTCATCACCTCCATACCCAGTGCCTCAAAGCCCACTTGGGCATCCTGTGGATTGCGACTTTTAAGCCAGACCTCCATCACCCTCTCCTCGAACTCCTGATCGTCTTCCAGAAATCCGAGGATCGGCTCAATCTCACCAATAACCATCTCAAACATGTTGATTTTTCCTTCCAGAATTTCAAGGAGATGATCCTCAAGCGTCTCCTTCACCGAAAGATTGAAGATAAAAACCTCTCGGGTCTGCCCAATCCGGTGAAGCCGGCCAATCCGTTGCTCAATGCGCATCGGGTTCCAGGGGAGATCAAAATTAATCAGGGTGTTGCAGAATTGCAGGTTTCTCCCCTCCCCTCCTGATTCGCTGGAAAGAAGGAGTGGAACATCCTCCCGGAATCGAACGATCGCATCCTCTTTCTCTTTTGCAGTCATATCCCCACGGAAACAGACATGGGAAAAACCATGCCGATCAAGGAAGGAGGCGATCTCATCCAGGCTGATGAGGTATTGCGCAAAGATAATCTTTTTTTCTTGCGGATTCTTGTGAAGCAGATTCAAAAGGGCATTTTCCTTACTGATCTCCGTAAGAGCGTGAACGGCCTCAAGGATCGGATCAATCGCCATCCCATGCTGTAGCCGCAGGGCTGTCAGGGTGTTCCTCAAGGCATAAGGAGAACTGCCGGCCTCCCTCATTAAAAGATGAAGGGTTGGTTTAGGAAGGGATTCGGCCTCTCCTCGAACAAATCGGGTGATCTCTTCATACACCCGCTTTTCCCCATCGGTCGGCGTAAGCCGCAGGGTGGTCGCATACCGTCTTGGAAGCGTAAGATCAATGGCACTGCGGGTGTTTCGGATCATGACATCTCGAAGCAAATCCCGCAGCCGTTCCTTGTGTGCAGGCGTTTTTGGGGAGCCCCTTTGCATATAGTCGTTCTTAAAAGATCTCTCTGTCTTGAACTGGCCTGGCTTTAAAAGGGTAATCAGATTGAAAAGCTCGATTAAATTGTTTTGCACCGGTGTAGCAGTTAGAAGAAAGATAAATCGTTTCTTGATTTCGTTCACCAATTTCCATGCAAGGGTACGACGGTTTTTCAGATGATGGGCCTCATCCACAACGACCAGGTCGTAAAAGGTATTGGCGACCCTTTCGGCATGTCTCTCCCCTTTTGCCGTATGGATGGAGGCGATGATAAAACGGCATTGCCAGAATTGCTCCGGGTCGGCCTGTAAAAGGGGGTCTTCTGTGGTGACAAAGGGGATGTTAAACTTCTGCTCCATCTCGTAACGCCACTGCAAGACAAGGGACGCAGGGGTTAAAATCAGGATGTTCTTGATCATCCCCCGTGAGAGATACTCTTTCATTAAAATACCGGCCTCGATCGTCTTGCCAAGCCCCACCTCATCAGCCAACAGAACGCGGCCATGAAAATATTTCAAGACCTTCTTGGCCGTCTCGACCTGATACCAGTGTCGCTCAACCCCTCGGATCTCGCCAAGACAGATGAGTTCATCAAATCCCCGTTGAATGCCAAGGGCTACATACTCTATCCGCAATTGACACGCCTTCAGGGAAGACATCTTCTGAAACAGGGCAGTCGCAGCCGCAGTTTCCATCGGCTCAAAGTGGATAGGAACCGAATAGGCCGCCGGGGGAAACTTTTGATAAGCCCGGTAGATTTCATCCGAATTCTGATAGGGATTCATTTTTAAGGGTCTTCGTATAAGAGTGGGGGTTATTTTGATTGATCTAATTTTGTCCCGGCCTATTCTGGATAATCTCCAGCGGTTCCCCGATCAGCCGTTCGACCTCGGCCACGGCATGGTGATAGTCGGTCAGGGCGCGAAGATGCTGCGCCCGCGAACCAAACAACGTTCGCTGTGCGTCTAACAGATC
>CAYRGU010000024.1:0-3833 GCA_964423845.1 uncultured Nitrospirota bacterium | reverse complement strand
TACCTCTAAAAACCGTAGCGAGCGGTCTGATTGCAAGGCGCACGGAACGCAGGAACCGCAGTGTACGTGTTTGTACATGAGGATTACGAGTACCGCGCAACGCAGCAATCGGGCCGCGCAGTAGGTTTTTAGAGGTGCCCTCAAGATCCGCCCTGGATCAGGCATGAAGCACCTTAAGCGGCGCCATCATCGGGATGGGATTTAGCGGAACGTGGCCACACGAGGACTCACACACCATCTCCAGATCCTCAATCATCTTCAGGTCATCCGCAGGCTTCCGACCCAGGGTGGTCAGGTAATTGCCGATGAGCGTGTGACTGGCCCCCGCCGTAAACATCCAGGACTGCAAGTCCCGCAGGTGAACCTCCCGCCCCCCTGCCGTCATAATGTCCTTGGCCGGAAGCATCAGGCGATAAACGGCGATAATCTTCAAGATCTCCATCGGGCGCAGTGGCGCGACATGCCCCAGGGGCGTCCCCTCGATGGCGTGAAGAAAATTAAGCGGCACAACATCCGCGTCAATCTCCTGCAAGGCAACCGCCAACTCCACGCGCTGATCCGGCGTCTCGCCCATGCCAAAAATTCCACCAGAGCAAATGCCAATCCCCGCAGCCTTAAGATACTGAACGGTCCGCACCCGATCTTCATAGGTGTGGGTGGTGCATATTTTTGGAAAAAAGGACCGGGCTGTTTCCAGATTGTGGTTGTAGTATTCAAGCCCCGCCTCCCTTAACCGGAAGGCAAGCCGTGGATCTTGAATAATCCCCAGAGAGGCATCCACACGGGTATGTCCCGCCGCCACCAGATCCCGAATCCGCTGGAGAATCGCTTCAAATTCAGGCCCCTCCCGTAATCCCCACCAGGCGGCCACGATGCCAAACGCCTCGGCCTTATTTTCGCTGGCCTCTTTCGCCGCCTGAACAATGCCCGCAGAATCCATCAGGGGATAACTCGGAAGCCCCGTGTCATAGTAGGTGGACTGTGCGCAGAATTTACAGTCTTCAGAACAGTGGCCTGACTTGGCATTCACAATCGAGCAGAGATTGATCTTATTCCCCCAATATTGAAGACGAACGCGATTCGCCGACCCAATCAGGTCCATGATATCAGGGCCTTCCACCCCGGCCAGACAACTCCCCTCTTCATAGGTCAGCCGACCCCCTGAAATTGCCTTCTCTTCCATCTCCCGGATAAACGCCCTCATGCCTGCCCCCCTTGTGTTACAGCCATTTCTTCCTCTTAAAAAAGAGGATCATGCTCGTCATCACAACAAGCATCACGCCAAGAACCACATAATAACCATGTGGAGATTTCAGCTCCGGCATGTTATCAAAATTCATCCCATAGATACCGGTAATCAGCGTGAGCGGCATCATCGTGGCGGTAAAGATCGTCAGAATCTTCATGATCTGGTTCAGGCGATTGGAGACCACAGAAAGATAGGCATCCAGGTCGCCTGACACCCGATCGCGATACGACTCGACAAGATCCGAAATCCGCACCAGGTGATCATACACATCCCGAAAATAGATGGCCGCCTTGGGGCTGATGACCGAAAAACTGTCCCGGCTGAGGCGATTTAAGATCTCCCGCTGGGGCCCCGTGACCCGACGAAGCGCCATCACCTCTTTTTTCAGATCAAAAATTTTATTGAGGATTTTTGAATCGGGATTGGCAAAAACTGCCTCTTCAATCCGTTCTGCCGTTTCGTCAAAACGATCCAGAACAGGAAAGTAATGATCCACCATTCCATCGAGAATATCATGCAGGAGAAAATCAACCCCAAGCGTCATCGCCGGACCCTTTTTAAGGCATCGCTCCCTGGTCCGATTGATACTGCGCGAGGGCTCATCATGATAGGTCACCAGGTAGTTCTGACCTAAAAAGAAATTAATCTCCACCGTCGTGAACGTCTGATCGGCCAATTCGCGGGAACCATGCAGCACCAGGAAGATATAATTGCCAAAATCATCAATCTTGGGAAGTAACGTCTCCGAGATGCAATCTTCAATCGCCAGGGGATGAAAACTAAAGCAGGACGTCAATAACTCGGACTCCGAGGAAGATGCCTTCTCTAAATCCAACCATATGACACGGTTTTTATCCGCCAGGAGTGCCGGCAGCGTATCGGCCTCATCGAGACTTTGGAATCCCCCCTCTTTCGAGTATGAAAATAAGGTGATCACTTGCTTATCCTCACAGGGCCGCGAGGCCGGTCGGAAACAAACCGCTTCCGCCTCACAAAAATGGATAAAAAATACTTCGGGGAGTCTAATGAAGGGACAAGGAAAACTCAAGAAAAATAACGGGGAATTCCCCCTTTTTATAGAGAGAGACGCCCAGGAAGCGGGATAAAAATAAACCGCGTTTCACGCAAAAACGACCGTTTTATTGCCGTGGACCAACACCTTATCCTCCACATGCCAGGTCACGGCGCGGGCAAGGACCATCCGCTCAATGTAGCGCCCCATTCTCTTTAACTCTTCCACACTGTGGCGATGATCCACGCGCTGCACATCCTGCTCAATAATCGGACCCGCATCCAGATCCGCCGTCACATAATGGGCCGTCGCCCCAATCAACTTCACCCCACGTTCGTAGGCGCGGGCGTACGGATCTGCGCCCACAAACGCCGGAAGAAAACTGTGATGGATATTGATCATCCGATTTGGATAGGCGGCAATAAGCCGGGGGGTGACAATTTGCATGTATCGCGCCAGAACCACCAGATCGACCTTTCCCCCCATGAGGTCCAACTGCACCGCCTCGGCCTTCTCCCGATTCCTGGGATCAACCGGGGTATGGTAAAAAGGAATGCCCCAGGGAAGGACCGCCGACTCCAAATCGGGGTGATTGGAGATGACCATGGCAACCTCTGCCGGCAAATCCCCCACACGGCTCCGCCAGAGCAGTTCAAAAAGGGCATGCCCACCCTTGGAGACAAACAGGGCAAGCCGTTTAACCACGCTCGCATCGGTGAATCGCCACGCCATTTTGAAGGGGCTCGCAACTTGGGAGAAGCCCTCGTGAAGGGCCGCTCTTTTTTGAGTAAACCCCGGAAGCTGAAATTCAACGCGCATGATAAACAAACCCTCCGTGGGGTCAGTGGAATGCTGATCGGAATGAGAAATGTTCGCCCCCTGTTCAGAGAGAAATCTCGATATGGCCGCCACAATCCCCGGCTGATCCGGGCAGGAAACAAGAAGCCGACCCGTGTTGTGCAAAACTTCTGTCTGTGCCATGGGTGCCTTAATTTTCCCGCAATCCACTTGCGCTTGGGCTGCGGTTCGGTAACCTCATTTTTTATCTTCCACGATGGCGATATCCTCCGGCGTCAGTCGTAGAGGGCATAGACAAGGCGGTCAATCTCCCGATCCAACGCCGTCGTAAATCTTTTTTCGGTCTATTTTAACGGAATCCGCGAGATGATCAAGGGCGGCATCTTCTTTTGCTTCAAGTGCCTCTTTGACCAGATTCCTCACGATAGACGCAAGTGGCTGATATTCCGCACGGGCGCACGCGCGGGCCAGTCGAGCAATCCGCTCAAAGAGAGCCGGTTCAAATACAACATTAATTCGGGGTGATCCGGTTGATGGCATTTTCTATCCCTCCATTGTGAGGGCAGAAGCATTGTAACATAAGTGTTACTGCGTGTTAATAAAGGTGTTTAGGGGCACCGTTTCATCGGTCTGTGAGCAGATGACCTGCTGCGGGTCGCGTCGCGTCTCTACGAAGGCATCCTCCGTGCCGCTTCATCAATCTCCGCCCGTAGCGCCCACTTGAGATTGTCGTAAGAAACCCACCAAGAAATGGGACTCCTTTCAAAAATACCC
>CAYRGU010000023.1:0-4847 GCA_964423845.1 uncultured Nitrospirota bacterium | reverse complement strand
CCACCTACGAACTCGGTCTATTGGCCACGGCGTTCAACAACATGAACGACATCCTGCGCGACACGGCGCAGAGGGGCACCGAGCAGGACTGGCTCAAGAGCAATCTGGATAAGTTCGTCCAGATGCTTCAGGGACAGCGCGATTTGATCACGGTCTCCCAGAACCTCCTTTCGGAACTGGCCCCGGTCGTCTCGGCCCATCACGGGGTTTTCTATCTCTTAGATTTGGATGAGAAAGAAAAGGAGATGGGTAAGCTCAAACTTGTAGCGGCTTATGCCTATAAAGAGCGAAAAAACCTCTCACAGACCTTTAAAATCGGCGAGGGGTTGGTCGGCCAGTGCGCCTTTGAGAAGCAGAGGATTCTGTTGACCCAAGTCCCTTCCGACTATATCCAGATTTCCTCCGGACTGGGGGAGGCGACACCGCTCAACATCGTCGTCCTCCCGATTCTTTTTGAGGGAAAGGCGATCGCGGTGGTGGAGCTTGCCTCACTCAACCGCTTCTCCGATATTCATTTGAGCCTTCTGGAGCAGTTGTCCGATAGGCTGGGGATTATCTTAAACACCATTCAGGCCACAGCGGGGACGGAGAAACTTCTGAAGGAGTCGCAGGTGCTCACCGAGGAACTGCAAACACGCGAGGGGGAGCTTAAGCAAACGAATGAAGAATTGGAAGACAAGGCGCGCCTGTTAGAGGAACAGACGCAAAACATCTCGGTGAAGAATACCGAGATTGAGGCCGCACGCAAGGCGATTGAGACAAAGGCCAACGAGCTTGCGATTACCTCCAAATACAAATCGGAGTTTTTATCCAATATGTCGCACGAGCTTCGAACCCCGCTCAACTCCCTGCTCCTTTTGTCCAGGTCGCTTTCGGAGAATCTGGAGAAAAATCTCACTGAAAAACAGGTGCGGTATTCCGAGATGATTCACGCATCGGGAGGCGACCTCTTAACCCTCATTAACGATATTCTCGATCTCTCCAAGATTGAGGCGGGGAAGGTGGAGCTTACGCTCGAGGGCGTCTCCTTTTCCGAGATTCGTGATCAGGTTTCTCGCACGTTCCAGCATCTTGCTGATAGCAAGGGGATTTCGTTCCCCATCACCCTCTCGCCGAATCTGCCGGCAGAGATAACCACTGACCGCACACGGCTGTTTCAGGTGTTGAAAAATCTTTTGTCCAACGCCTTGAAGTTTACCGAACGGGGCGAGGTGCGGCTTTCGATAGAGCGCGTCGTAAAGGATGGAAACAAGATCGCCTTTTCCATCTCTGACACCGGTATCGGTATTCCCGCCAATAAACAGGCGATTATCTTTGAGGCCTTTCAGCAGGCCGAGGGAGGGACGGCCCGCAAATATGGCGGCACCGGAATAGGGCTTTCGATTAGCCGAGAGATCGCAAATCTGTTGGGCGGAGCGTTACGCTTAACCCAAAGTGAAGAGGGAGTCGGAAGCACGTTTGTGTTGTATATCCCCTTGCAGGGTTCGGGGGGCGGGGGCGCATATATAGGGGCGGACCTGCGTGTCCGCCCTACTACCCCGGAAACCGACCCCACCCCTGATGGCCGTACAACACCGGGCGCGCGTACACAGGGCGCACACACAGGTGCGCCCCTACAATCGGTGATTGATCCAATGCCCGCCGTCCCTGACGACCGCGATACCCTTGCCCCTACCGACCAGGTTCTGTTGATTGTGGAGGATGATATAAAATTCGCCGCTATCCTGTTAGATACGGCGCGTGCGAAGGGGTTTAAAGGGGTGGTTGCAACCTCGGGCAACATGGCGCTGTCGCTGATGACGGCCTATCCCCCCGATGCGATTACACTCGATATCCATTTACCGGACATTTCCGGCTGGGTGGTATTAGACCGAATCAAGAAAAATCCCCTTACCAGCCATATCCCGATCCATGTCATCTCTGTTGAGGCGTCAGAGCATGAGGCCGTATCCCACGGGGCCATTGGCCTTGTCATAAAGCCTGTAACCCAGGAGGGGTTAAACGCCGCCTTTGCCAGCATCAGAGGGGTGCTGACCCATAAGCTTAGGCGTCTTCTGGTGGTGGAAGATGTCGAAATCGAACGGGAGGAGATTATAAGACTGATTGGCAATCACGATGTCGAGGCGACTGCCGTGGCAACAGGAGAGTCGGCATGGACCGCCCTTTCGGAGGGGGCGTTTGACTGTCTCGTGCTTGATCTTAGGCTTCCTGATATTAGCGGGTTTGAACTGTTGCATCGGATCCGGAAAGATGAACGCTTAAAGAAGATGCCGATTATCGTCTATACCGGGAAAGATTTAACCCGCAAGGAGGAAAAGGAACTGGCGCGTCATGCCCAGACCATTATCATCAAGTCGGTCAAATCGCATGAACGGCTTTTGGCCGAGGCCGCTCTCTTTCTGCACCGGGTGGTCAAAGACCTTCCCCCTGAAAAGCGCAAGATACTCACCACCCTTTATGAAACCGACACGGCGTTATCTGGGAAGGTCGTTCTATTGGTGGATGACGATGTCCGAAACCTGTATGCCTTAACGGGTCTGTTAGAACGCTACCAGATGCAGATTCTCACCGCCGAGAATGGCGAGTTAGCCCTTACGATTTTGGCCGCCCACCCGGAGATTGAGGTGGTGTTGATGGATATTATGATGCCGGTGATGGACGGCTATGAGACGATCCGCCGCATACGGGCCAATAAGAATTCGGCCGCCCTCCCGATTATCGCTGTCACCGCCAAAGCGATGAAGGGGGATCGCGAGATGTGTATCACCGCTGGCGCGAACGATTATCTCACGAAACCGGTTGACCCCGACCAGTTGATCTCGCTTCTGCGAATCTGGACCTATAAAAAATAGGTGCGCCCTTACGGGAAGGCGATCCCATGTCGTTTAATCAAGACCTGAAAAATCTCCTTGCCGCCCTCTACGATACCTACGGATATGACTATCGGGCTTACCATCCGGGCCATATCAAACGAGGCATCGAATCTTTTATAAGCAGGGCGGGGATCACCGACGCAGGGGCGAAAAATTTTTCACCCCTGCAAGAGCGCCTTTTGGCAGACCCGGCCCTCATGCGGCAGTTTGTCCTCGCCCTTTCTATCCCAACGACCGAGATGTTTCGGTATCCCTCCTTTTTTTTGGCCTTTCGTCAGAGGGTCATTCCTTATCTGGCCACCTACCCCTTCATCCGGATTTGGCATGCTGGCTGTTCCACCGGTCAGGAGGTCTATTCGATGGCCATTCTCCTCACCGAGGCGGGGCTTTATGATCGGAGCCATCTCTATGCCACCGATATCAACGAAGAGTCCCTCACAACGGCCAGAGAGGGGATTTATCCCATATCGGAAATTCAGAATGCCACCCAGAATTATATGGCATCGGGCGGCAATCACCCCTTCTCCACCTATTATGCGGCCGCCCACCAACATGTGAGTATGCTCCCGTCCCTAAAGGAGAACATCACCTTTGCCCCGCATAATCTGGTCACAGACAGCGCTTTCAACGCGTTTCACGCAATCATCTGCCGAAACACCCTGATCTATTTTGACAAGACCCTCACAAATCGGGTGCACGAACTTTTTTATGACAGTCTGATCCATTTGGGTTTTCTAGGGCTAGGAGACGCCGAGACGATCCGTTTCACCTCCCATGAAAAGGGGTATGAGGTTGTGGACAACCGTGAGAAGATTTATCAGAAAAAGGTGACGTAAAATAATTGTATTTCATATCCCACGGTGGTAGATTCAAAATGGGTATGAGGGTGGGCCTGTGTGTCCGCCCTTTTTTATACAAACGTCTGGGATAGGACGGGGAAACCCCGCCCCTACGGAGGTGTGTTTGTGACATCTGAAGAGAAGATCAGCGTTCTGATGGTAGATGACAATCCGGTCAAGCGTCTATTGATAACAGAAACATTATCTGACCTTGGCCTGAACCTGTTAGAAGCCAAATCCGGGAGAGAGGCCTTAAAAATTCTCCTTAAGCAAGAGGTTGCCCTCATCTTAATGGATGTGGTCATGCCCCTGATGGATGGCTATGAAACGGCAAAACTGATTCGAGCAAGGGATCGCACCGAACATACCCCCATTATCTTTATCACCGCCTCCGACCCCACCGAACAGGGGGCGCGGATCGGCTATCTGGTTGGCGGGGTGGACTTTATCTTTTATCCAATCATTCCCGGTATTTTACGGGCCAAGGTATTGGCATTTTGCGATCTCCACCGGCATAAAATTAAGATCGTTGAGCAGGCGGCATTGCTTGCGGCCAGTAACAGGGCACTGCAAGAGCAGTTGGACGAAAGCAAACGACTGCGCCATGATCCACTGACCGGACTTCCCAACCGGCACTTTTTGGAGGAGCTTTTAGATCAGAGGATTGCAAACGAGCCTAAGTCGCCCTTCCACATACTTCTTTTGAATCTCAATCATTTCGAAGAGATCAACGACACCCTCGGATTTCAGTATGGGGATGCTCTGATTAAGCGGATTGCAGAAAGATTTCAGGATATTGTTTCTGACCAGCCCAATGCCGTTGCCCGTTTGGAGGGGAATATGTTTGCCATTATCTTGTCGGAAAAGGATATGCCGACCGCCGCGCAGAAGGCGCAAAAGATATTATCGGCACTTGCGAAACCCTTCTCCATGGACAGTCTGGCGGTTTATGTGGAAGGAAGTATCGGCATTGTGTCTTATCCGGACCATGGCTTACAGGCAAACCTCCTAATTCAACGGGCCGATGTGGCCGTGCATCTTGCCAAGAGGTCCGGCAAGGAGTATGAGGTCTACTCTCAAGAAAAGGACGAGCACAGTGCCCGCCGCCTTGCGCTAATGGCCGGATTGCCCCTTG
>CAYRGU010000022.1:0-2603 GCA_964423845.1 uncultured Nitrospirota bacterium | reverse complement strand
CCATCCGGCTTTTTACCTTCTGTAACTGTTCCGTCACCTGTTTTACAATTTGGGCGTCGTCGGTATAAGTGCTCTTTTCTAAAATCGTCTTTAAGTCTTGCGGCATTTCTCTTCCTTCAGAAAGAATAAACCATGTTTAAGTTACCGATGTGGGGCGTTTGCTTCAGCCTCCAAGTCAACGGTTTAGAGGTTGTCGCCATACCGAACTTCAATCCAATGTTCGGACAGCACCTCTTTCTTGGCATATTTTATAAGAAACCTTCCGGCCTCTTTTATTTGGGTTGGCCCAAAGATGCCTGTGAGGACGCCAGAAGGCCCCGAAAAGAGCGGCTCGATCAAGGTGATCTTGCCCGTATCTGCCTCTTCCTGAAATAACTGCCGAAGCGCCTCATTTTCTTTCTCGTTTCGCCCAATGATCAAGTGGGCCTTCTCATCCAGATTAATATGGCGACCATATCGAAGAAGCCTCACCTCCTCTATGGAAGCGTTTTCTCTTTTTGCAAAAAAATCAGAGAGCCGCGAAGAATAGTTCGGATCGGTCAGGAGGCACCCCCCCGCAGGAGAGCCAAATCCTTCCAGCCCGTAGAGGGTAGCAAGTTTTAACTGCTCCTTTCGCGACCGCCCCACAATGCCAAGTAACCTCTCCCGATCCACCCATCCCTCTAATTCGGGTTTTGTTCGTGGGAGATGTTTTGCCGATAAAGGGCGTAGGACTAATCCCTCCATTTTGCTATCGCGATCAATAAGGCAGATCGCGGGACGCATCTGTGACATCGGCCGCTGTCCCAGGACTTCACCCGTGACGACAAAGTCCGCCCCCTCATCCTCCATAACTTGTTTTGCCAAAATGAACATAAAGATACGGCAATCAATGCACGGGTTCATATTCTTTCCATAGCCGTATTCCGGATTGCGAACCAGCTCCACATAATCGTCCCCCTTTTCCACTATTTTTAAAGGAACCTTCAGATGCTCTGCGACACAAACCGCGTTTTTTATAGAGCATCCAAAGGGGCTTTTCAGGAATAACCCCTGTACGTCAATCCCTTGATCAAGCATTAGTTTCACCGCAAGGGCGCTATCTAATCCCCCTGACATTAATGCAACCGCCTTTTTTCCGAACATCAATAACCTCTTCCCATTTACACAGGCGCCCACAGATGCAAAGCACGCCTCTGCCTTTACCCCGGCGACCGAACGTCTCACCTCGTGGTGATTGACGTCGTCTTCCGCAACCACCGGACCAGTCCGCGGCTTGCGGCCTGTAGTGAACTGTGGGGGGCCGACACGATTGCATCGTCATAACGCTGGTCGAAATACGACACGCCGGGCGTCTCAACACCGAAGATTTGCCGGCGCAAGGGAGTGGTGCCCACGCGGTCAATCTCCGTCGGAACGGCATTGGCGTAGTTCTTTACCCAAAAGTGCGAGTAGGCATAAATCAGCGACTTCCTTGTTTTTTGGCTCGTGTTGGAAAGTGCCATGTGCAGGACGTGGGTGTTAAACAGCACGGCGTCGCCGGCCTTGGGGACGATTTTCACGACCGCTGACGCGGTCTCGTCGAGTTTAGGCCTAGGATAGTTGGGCGGCAGATGATGGGTGCCGGGCATGAAGGCGAGACAGCCCTCGTTAGGCTGCAGATCATGGAAGTAATAGTGCACCTTGACGAAAAAATGCAGGCTGTGCGCAAGGTCAATGCCAATGACATCGGACAGATCGGTGTGCCAAGGGGCAGTAAAAGTTGGGCCGGGCGGGAATATCCGCGCGTGGGTATGGTTGAGTTGGATGTCGGGCCCGATCGCCCCGAGGAGCACCGGTACCATCAGCGGGAGATCGACCAAGTCTACGAAGCAGTCGTCGACATCAAGGATGTTTGGGATATCGAAGTAGCCAGTCGCGGAGATGGCCGCCGCAACCTCGGCCCTTTGCCGCTTGGCCGCAGCGTCGAAGGCCACACTGACACGTTTAACCAGGTCAGCGGGGATCACGCCTGGGAGATGCAGGAAGCCCATGTTTTCGAAACAAAGGCGTTGATTGGTTGTCATATCGGTTGTCATAGTTGAATCACTCCTTTCCGAACATCAATAACCTTTTCCCATTTACACAGGCGCCCACAGATGCAAAGCACGCCATTTATCATACAGATGATACGGTTCTGACTTGATCCCGGCGACCGTATGAAGGATCTTGTCATGGAGATCGGGATTTTTATCTATGGCGCGAAAGATTCGTTCTCTTGCCCAGATAAGCGGCGTTAATTGGGATTCCCAGAGCCAAGTCAACTTGTGGGAGGTTTGTTGCAGTGCCTCTACCGCCGGGCGTCGAATCTTCTCATAGTCGGAAAGGGCAGTGCGTGAGAAATCGCCCCACCGAAAACAATTTTCGATCACCCCCGATAGAACCGAAGCATCCTGCATGGCCGAGTTTCTTCCTTGCGCCACATTGAGATAGAACCGTTTCTTGAGGATAGCAACCTTATATCCTTTTTTTGCCAGAAGGATGGCCAGAACCCATCCCCCGGAGCCGGCCCCAACCACCAATACATCCCATTTCGTTTTTGACACCAAAGACGTTCTCCCTGATTGAATTGTGATACTTAATTT
>CAYRGU010000021.1:0-6202 GCA_964423845.1 uncultured Nitrospirota bacterium | reverse complement strand
GGAGATACCAGCCGGAAAGCTTCACGCCGTCGCGTGCGCGGAAAGAAACCGCCTCATAGGAGAGCCCGATATCAAGAGGCGTTGCCACGATTTTTGGGTCCGGGTAGTAGATCAGATGCGATTGCAAAAAATAAATGCCGACGAGAAGAAGCAGATAGGCGCCGATGACCCCACTCAAAAGGGATAAACTCATGCTGCGGACCTCCATGAGCGACGAGGCTACCAAATCGTAAAAAACGTGTAAAGCGAAGATTTTTCCCTTCGGTCGAAATGGCTGAAAAAGCCATGGAGGAACTTTTTCAGCACCCTGTTAGATGCAAAAACAGGTTCCATTATGCTATGACACTGCGGTGGATGGTCGGCCCCCCCGATGGTCGGATGACCGGATGACCGGATGATCGGATGGTCGGATGATCCTCGGAGGCGTTACGACATCCCTTATTTTGGAGCTTCTCGTCTATCCAGCCATTTCCTCAATAGGGAGAAGACCTCATGCATAAAATAAACTGGAGTCCTCCCCTTTTCAAGGGGTGCGACCCCTGCGAGGGGTGCGACCCCTGCGAGGGGAGGTTAGGCGGGGTTACCTCCCCTACCCCTCCTTGCAAAGGAGGGGATTTACCCACGAAAGCCTGCTCCATTATTCTCCTCGTGCTCGCCATAAGTTTCATGAGTGAGACGTCCTCTTTTGCCCTCCCTGCTTTTGCCAGAAAATACGATCTTTCCTGCACAAGCTGTCATACCAAACCGCCGCGTTTAAACAGCTTTGGCGAGGCATTCCACATGGCGGGATTTCAAATCCCCATGACGCAAGAGGGTGAAAATCGGGAGAAACGGCGCATTGGCCGCATCTTTTCAGAGACGAACCTTTTGAATATTTTCTCGGTCAAAACCCAGGGTGATCTTGCGCGGTATTCTTCAGGCGGGCCATCACGGGAATTTTCGCTCGCCTTTCCACAAAATATCGGGATATATCTTACCGGAACGATTACAGACGCCATCTCTTATTTTTTTGAGTTTGAGCATGAACGCCAAGACGATTCGGGAAACTCAAACTTTGGTCTTGGAAAAGAGGCCTTCGTGATGATCAATCTGCCAGCCCTGTTGGGTTCTGGGTCTCATACGATGTCGTCTCACGGAAGTTCTCCTGCGGTGCACGGCCCAATGGTGATGGCGGGGAAAATTGATCCCTCCACAAACTTCTCCTATCCAACCAATCGTCAGATCATCGAAGAGGTTCCAGGACATCGTAATCGGCAGAGTACAAGTACTCCAATAGATACTCCAATAAATCGGTTCGCTTTAACCCCTTACGCATTTGCTTCTAAATTTTTTGGCGTCCTGACCGCAGACGGAGAAACGATTCCGGTAACCCGGCCCGTGCTCTACAACACAACGGGAAGTCCGGGGATTGATTTTCATGCCATGGTAGGGGAAGCGCTCCTTCAGGCGGGAATCATGGAAGGGAACAATGCGGGTTCCTCGGATGAAAACAATAAAAAAGATTTCTACCTGATGGGGCGGATGAACTTCGGAGGTGCGTCGTATCTATCGGGCAGTCTTTCTGGCTTTGGCTATTTTGGATACGACACGGCGCGTGTCCCAATCACACCTACCACGTCCGCGCTTGTAGATTGGCGGCGTATGGGTGTGGGTGGAAACATTAAATACCGATTTCTGGATATTTACGGCGCTTATGTTATGGATACCCTTCAAAATCTGCCCGGAAATGTCTTAAGCGATTTTGATAATAGGGCAGATGGATTCACCCTTGAGGGGGATTACCTGACAACCGATCGGCTGCTTCTTTCATTGCGTCTGGATCACCTTCGTGCGGGCGGAACATCAAAAAGGCAAGACGGATTGCTGGTTACCTTACAAAGCCGATACTATCTTCGCGACAATTTTTCTTTCTACCTACGGAATACGATCAACACCAAATCTGTTGTCACTGAAAATGAGATTCGTAATTTCAAGAATCTCATCGCTTCGGGATTAAACTTTGATTTCTAGGGGGCACGGCCCCCTTGCGATACAGCCCCCGCAGGCGGCGTACCACCTCGTTGGCGTTGTGGGAAAGGGAAAATGAGCAAGCAGACAATCCTGATTCTAATGATGATCGTTTTTATTTCAGGGATTGAAATCCCAGCGCGGGCGCAGGAACATGACATGCACAACATGGAGATGGGTCATCATGAGGAGAAGAAAAAAATAGATATCCCGCAGGATGTGGTCGATGAAATGGAGGTGTCTCACGGGAAGGGAATCTATCGCATGAGTTGTGTTTATTGTCATGGCATTTCAGGACGAGGTGACGGCGCGGCAGCGATCTACATTGGGCCATATTCTCATCCCCGCCCAAACGACTTTACGGCGCGTATCTTTAAATTCCGGTCAACCGAATCGGGTCATCTTCCGATGCTGACCGATCTGATGCGAACCATTCGTGAGGGGATTCCTGGAATCATGCCCTCGTTCCGCAATATGGGGGAGGGAGGGATTCGTGCGGTTGCCCACTATCTCCAAAAGGAATTCATTAAAAGGCCGCTTCCGACCGAGTCAACGATTAAATATGTTGAACATGTTGGACCATACACTTATTCCGTGGAGAGTGTGCATCGGGGAAAAGCATTGTACCGTGAGTTAGATTGTGCCGCCTGTCATGGCCAAAACGGCAAGGGAACAAAGGAGCCGCTCACAGATAATCGGGAGCTGCGGATTCATCCGATTGATCTGACCCGCACGGAAACATTTGGAAACGGCGTCTCTCACGAAGATGTTTATCGAACCCTCATGACCGGATTAGACGGAACACCGATGCCAAGCTACGGCGATTTTTTTATCAAGCAGGAAGATCGCGCTTGGGACCTTGTCCACTATATTTTATCCCTGCGAGAAAAATAAGGCTCTTTCTCCTGCGCAAACCCTGCGGCGGACTGACGCAGCGACCCCCTATTGCCACGTTGACTTGTAGCGCATGAATAAGCCTAAATAGGCACCATTTTACTGTGAACACATAGAAAGGAATCCCCTTGCCGACTTATCAATACATCTACACGATGCAAAAAGTAACCAAAATCGTTCCGCCGAAACGGAAGATCCTGGAGGATATCTCGCTTTCATTTTTACCAGGGGCGAAGATTGGTGTGCTGGGATTAAACGGCTCTGGCAAATCGAGTCTGTTGCGCATCCTGGCCGGGGAAGATCCAGATTTTTTGGGGGAGGCAAAGCCTGCAAAAGGGGTACGGATCGGCTATCTTCCGCAGGAGCCCAAACTTGATCCCACCAAAAATGTTCGCGGCAATGTGGAGGAAGGGGTGGCCGGGACACTCGCATTGCTCAATGCGTTTAACGAGGTCAGCGCAAAATTTTCCGAACCGATGACCGATGATGCAATGGCCGCATTGATTGAAAAGCAGGGGGAACTACAGGAAAAAATCGACGCGGTGAATGCCTGGGAGTTGGAGAGGCAGTTAGAGGTTGCGGCGGACGCGCTGCGCCTCCCGCCTTGGGAGGCCGATGTTGCAACCCTTTCTGGAGGCGAAAAGCGGCGCGTGGCGCTTTGCAGGCTTCTACTGTCGTCGCCGGACATGCTGTTGTTGGATGAGCCGACCAACCATCTGGATGCGGAGTCTGTTGCATGGCTGGAGCGCTTTCTTAAAGAGTTTTCCGGCACCGTGATCGCCGTCACGCACGATCGGTATTTCCTCGATAACGTCGCCGGATGGATATTAGAGTTAGATCGCGGCAAGGGAATCCCGTGGGAGGGGAATTATACTTCATGGCTGGATCAAAAGGTGCAGCGGCTTGCCATCGAGGAAAAACAGCAAAGTGCCAAGAGTAAGGCGCTTTCTCATGAATTGGAATGGGTGAAGACCTCGCCTAAGGGACGACACGCCAAGAGCCGCGCACGTCTTTCTGCCTACGAGGAGTTGGCGTCGGAGGAGTCGGTTGCACGCAATGAGACCAAAGATATCACCATCCCCACAGGGCCGCGATTGGGAACGCTTGTGGTGACGGCGACGGATCTTAAAAAGGAGTTTGGCGACAGGGTATTGATTGATGGATTAAATTTTGATCTGCCGCGCGGCGGGATCGTGGGTATCATTGGGCCAAATGGCGCAGGGAAAACGACCCTCTTTAACATGATTGTCGGATTGTCAAAACCTGAAGCGGGAACCCTTCGTGTTGGGGAGTCGGTTCGATTCGCTTACGTGAATCAGTCGCGGGATACGCTCAATGACAATAAAACGGTCTATGAGGAGATTGCAGGCGGGAGTGATTTTATCGTGGTTGGAAAGCGGGAGCTTCCGGCGCGTGCTTATGTCGGCGGCTTTAACTTTAAAAATACTGATCAGCAAAAGCGGATCAAAGACCTCTCCGGTGGAGAGCGCAATCGGGTGCATCTGGCGAAGGTCTTGAAGAGCGGCGGCAACGTCTTATTGCTGGATGAGCCGAGCAACGATCTGGATGTAGAAACCCTTCGCGCATTGGAAGATGCCCTGCTCGATTTTCCGGGCTGTGCCATCATCATCAGTCATGATCGTTGGTTTTTGGATCGGATTGCGACCCATATTCTTGCGTTTGAGGGAGAGGGCAAGGTGACTTGGTTTGAGGGAAATTACCAGGAATACGAGGCCGAACGCCACAAGCGGCTGGGAACCGACGCCGACTCCCCGCATCGGTTTAAATATAAAAAACTGACCCGATAGGGGCTTTCAATAATATATCTTTTTAGGTATAATAAAATTTGAGCTGGATCGTTGAGACCTTAAAACAAAACCGTTGACGCAGAGGTCGAAACTTTGCCCGAAGATATGCGGGATAGTCTCTCGCGTATCGTACAGCTTATTGAGGAAAACGGCTTGGAGCGTGTGGGTGAACCGCACATTAAGCACGTAGAAGGCCGACTATGGGAGATACGGTTAAAGGGCCGTAGTGGAATTTCTCGGGCACTGTATGTGACGGCTGTGAGTCGGCGGGTGGTGATCGTTCGGGCCTTCGTGAAGAAAACGGAGAAAACACCTCACCACGAAATTGCTCTGGCTTTGTTTCGCGCGAAATCGGTTCATTAGTAGATGATGGAGGTGTAACAATGACGCTTATATCTAACATGCATAAGAAGTGGATGAAAGACCCAAAATACAGGAAGGCTTACGAAGCCCTCAATGATGAGTTCGTCTTGGCAGCGGCCTTAATTGATGTACGGGGGGAGGCCGGTCTGACCCAAAAGGAGCTCGCCCAAAAGATGGGAACAACACAACCCTTTGTTGCCCGGCTGGAAAGCGGTCAGACACGCCCATCGATGCGGACGCTGGAGCGTCTGGCGGAGGCGACTGGATCACGCTTGCTAATCCGTTTCGAGCCACACAACGCAAAACGGGCGACCGGTTAACCCCCCAGATTACGCATTAGAAATTATAGGGTAATTCCCCCTTAAAAAACTATCTCTTACCCATATCTTTTGCTGGATACGGAGAAGTTTTAAGCAAGCGGGTCAGGCATGCCTTCCATTGAGGCAGATATTGGTTCATCAGCGCAACGAAGCGGGCGTTGTGGGTCGGCTCCAGCAAGTGAACCAGCTCGTGAACAACGACATATTCCAGGCATTCTGGCGACTTCTTGGCTAATTCGGTATTGAGGCGAATCGTGCGTGCCCTGTAGTTACAGCTTCCCCACCGGGTCTTCATCTGTTGCACAAAGAACCGCATAACTCTTACGCCCAGCAGCGGCTCCCATCGCGCAAGTAAGGGCCGCACAGCCTCCTTTAGTTGCATGCGATACCACTCTTCTATCATGGCCTTTCGATGATCCTTATTGGTTCGCGGCCGCACCCGCAAAAGCATCTGGCTATGATTCAGATTGATTGAGGGCGACTCATCACTTTCGGAAACCGTAAGCAAATAGCGGTTACCCCACACAAAGAGGCTCTCCCAATCCTCGTCGTTACGAGGGGTCTCGCGCTCCTGATCCTGTAGCTTCTTCTGTTGCTTCTTGATCCAGTCGAGCTTGGAGATGGCAAAGGCGCGAACGGTTTCCATGCTCATGCGCCTGGGTGCCGAGATGCGGACACGCCCCATCGGGGGATGAACACTTAGATGGACGTTCTTGATCTTCTTCAGAACCACGTCCACCGCGATATCCCCCAGTTGAAGCTGCGACATCTTGAATACTCGCTCCGCGCCTTGATGATGGGAAATAAGAG
>CAYRGU010000020.1:0-3288 GCA_964423845.1 uncultured Nitrospirota bacterium | reverse complement strand
TTTTTTTAAGCTTAACACCAGTATTATATCCTCCCTCTCCCTTTTAGGGAGAGGGTTGGGGTGAGGGTGATTGTAGAGTTCTCAAGACCTGTTCCAGAACCGTCTCGGACTCAATCAATACTTCATGATCCCAAAAACGTAAAACTTGATAACCCCTGTTCACCAGGAAATCCGTACGACATTGATCCGCTTCACTCTGTAAAAGGTGATGACCTCCATCAAGTTCAACCACTAACTTGCGCTCTAAACAACAGAAATCAACAATGTAACACCCAATGGGATGTTGCCGTCGAAATTTAAAACCTTGCAGTTGCCGATCCCGCAAAACTCTCCATAGCTGCCGTTCAGCATCAGTCTGTTGACGGCGTAACTGCCGAGCATATGGATAAAGTTTTGCTTCTATATCCTGCATTATACCCCCCTCACCCTGACCCTCTCCCCAATGGCTTATCTTTACCCATAATCTGGTTTACTGGACACAGGGGATGTCAGAAGATGTGGGGCAAAATTACAAGCCATAAAGTTCCACATCGAAGCCAAATCATCGAGACGTTGGAGACCTAGCCAAAGCGATTGGGTTCCAGGTTCTCCATCGGCTTTTCGTCCAAGGAATCCTCCAAGGCTGGCGGTCATATGGATAGCTTCTCGCAATGTGGGTGGATTGTCTGGAGGAACAGAATTCTGTTTGACGTAAGCATATAATGCTTTCCACTCCGCTTCTTCAAAGAAAACAGTGCATGGCACGTTCGGTGTCTCACGACCAAGCTTGGTCAGATGGAAAATACGCCACGCCACTACCATGTCAATCGCCAGACAGGCTTTAATACGATCTGCGCTCCCTAACTGCCGTTGCTCAATCTTGCACCCGCTTTTCAATGTCCGATGATAAACTTCAATCCCCCAACGTCCCGCATACCATGCGAGTTTCTCAACTGCTTCCTCAAACGTATCCACGGAAACAGTGGTCAACAACATCCATTTCAATGGTTCTATTCCTTCCAGAACATCTATCTCTTCCGCCAAGATTGCCCAGACACTGAATTCTTCCATTGTCGCTTTCCGCTTCGGCGGCTTCAACCGTACATAGGCAAAGCGCACTTCCAAACGGGCTTCTCGGGCGGGCCTCTTCCCTCGCCGCGGAACGCGAAGCGCCTGAATTCCACTCATGGGTTTTTGAGCCAGCTCCTCCCACACGTGTCCGTGTCCGTCTGCCAAAAGACGATCCCGCTCTGCTCGCACCAGCAGTTTCGGCCCAGACACTTCTCTTGCCGCCAACTGAAACAACTCATAAATATCCGCTTCTCGATCCCCAACGCTGATCCATCTCGTTCCAGGAGATCGCTTCTGGGCCTCCGCGGTCGCACGAAAACTCATCAACCACTTATGACTCTCCTTCTGCTCGATCGGCAATTCATAACGCCGGCGCTTCTTCCCAAAATCATTCGGATCCCGAGCCCAACATTGCACATCTAAAAGTCCCAGAGGGGTCCTCTCCAAATTAAAAACCAAGGTGTCGTGAACCTCCAGACCTACAATCCCTTCTGCCTTTGAGCCAATCGGACCTAGTCCCATTGTCTTGTGATGTGTGCTGTAGTTCAAACTAGTCGTATCTTGGACCGCCAAAACAACCTTCTCTTGGCGAGCTCGATTCAATGTCGCTTCATAATGGGATGCCAGAATCTTCTCCATATGGGTGTCCTGATGCTCAAAGAAACGATAAGCCGCTTTCGTCTTCGCCCGACTTTGACAAGCTTCAGGAATGTTCGCCTGAGGCCGATTATACAAATCGCGCGCCACAATCAACAACCGGCTCTTCCGCCTTTGATCTCCCACCTGTGCCAACCCAAATTCCTCTTCAGCCCAATCGGATGCTCCAACAGTCCAGCGATGATCTTCTATCGGTTGGGGAGGACCCTGACAAAGCCTCTTTTGCCATTGACAGATCAGGGGGAACAAATAAACGTCCTTGACGCTTACCGAAAATCGATTCTCCCGATCTTGTCGTCCCCTCCCTCGGGTCTCCCCCACGTACACCCAATTGGCTGCACGATAACAGGTCCCTTTAAATCGCCCCCGCTCAACAAATGTCTCCATCAACACCGGTTCTATCCCATACACCGCCTGCCAGTCGGACTTCAATCGTCCAGAGCATAAAGATAACATATGCGACGCCAGAGAAGGAACATGGACCCAAGGCAAAATCAAAAAGCGACTGTTACATATCACTTGCCCCAAGTTCTGCTCTCGTGCCCGTTTATCCCATCCAATCCATTGATCCCGAACCGATACACTCCATGCCGCTGAACTGAACGCAAATCCTCCCAACCACCCATATCTTGAACTCTTGATCAAATACCGCATCTGAGCACCACACAGCGGACCACTTCCAAGATAATGGTGCCGATCCATTAATTCGTTCCATGTCCGAGAAAGTTCACCGCCGCCTCCCCTTACCTTGACCAACTCGATTGATCCCACTTCTCCCAGAGAACACCCTATCGGTTCATGATCCAAAGTCTTGTCAAAACCATCGGAACAAGAAACCCTCCTTGGTCGAGCCGGCGGAGCCTTCGCCGCGGAAGGCAACCGAATTATTCCTCGTCGATGCATCTTCAGAAGCACAACCCGACAACTCATCTCTTTCCATTTACCATTGGCACTCCGCCATCCCAACCATTCACAAATGCGTCGCGACAGAACAGCACGAGAAATCTCAGGCTCCCGATCCACCATCTCTTGAATACGTCCTACCGTATCCTTCGTAATCTCTTGCCCACAAATAATCACAAACACAACATACTATAAGAACATCCCCTGTGTTCAGTAAAAAATTATGGGACACGATCAGCCAAAAGGGGAGAGGAAACTTCGGAGGCAACTTTAAAATTCCTGTACCTCAAGTCAAATCTTGCCGTTGCAGTTTTCGCCAATTCTCGCTATACTTGTTGTATTCGATGAACCTCTTTTCTAAGTACCAGAAAGAATTAATCCATCTCCTGCAGAAGGAAGCTGATAATGAAAACAACGATCAAATCTTTCAGGAGATGCTGATCACGGTCGCTAGGCTTCGGGAAAATCGTCTCGAGCCCATTGACCTTAAAATCCTCAGTACCGCATTAAAGGAATTGCGCTACGCTTTTTCTGTGTTTCAAAGATACCGGGGTGTCTCCAAGGTAGCTGTCCTTGGTTCAGCTAGGATTTCTAGGGAAAACCCTAATTATCAGCTCGCGCAGGAGTTTGGCAGACAAGTTGCCAAAAGAGACTGGATGGTTATTACCGGGGGGGCTA
>CAYRGU010000019.1:0-2794 GCA_964423845.1 uncultured Nitrospirota bacterium | reverse complement strand
AAAGTACACCGACAAGGTCATTCATCATGACTGGCCGGGCCCTGGCATCCAGAAAAATTATGCGGTGGATCAGGCCACCCATGATTGGATTTTTAATCTGGATGCCGATGAACGGGTGACGGAGGCCCTGCGGGAGGAGATTTTAGAGGTGCTTCACTCCGAGGCCCCGCTTTCGGGGTATTCCGTGCCCCGTAAAAATTTTTTCGCGGGGAGATGGATTCGGTATGCAGGGTGGTATCCCGATTATACCCTCCGGCTGTTTGATCGACGGCGGGGGCGATTTAATGAGCGGATCACCCACGAATCGGTTCATCTGGAGGGGAAAAAAGCCTTTCTTCAGCATCCGATTGAGCACAATAGCTATCCCTCTCTGGCCACCTTTTATCAGAAGATGGGCCCCTACGCGCTGCTCTCCGCGCGGCAGGCCCGCATGGAGGGGAGGCGATTTCGCGTGGTAGATCTGATGCTCCGCCCGCTCTTTACGTTCCTGAAACTCTATTTTTTTCGGCAGGGATTCCGCGAGGGGGTGGACGGAATCTTGATCGCCGCGTTTTATTCGTACTATACCTTTCTGAAATATGCCAACCTAAGGGAGTTGGAGCGACATCCGTCAGACGAGGCGTGAATAGATGGCTTGGATGAAAAATTCAGACCGACTGATGTTTCTTGGATTTTGCGGGATGTTTTTTTTCATCCCGATCTCAACCGCTCCCATGGTTATTTTCGGGGGACTGACCCTCTTGATCTGGATCGTCTCGGGGGCCTGTATCCGGACCCGCCATCGGTGGTTAAAAGAACCCTGGCTCTGGCCGGTTATTTTATTCGCGGCCCTGCCCTGGGTGGGCCTTTTGTGGACGGATGATCTCCTGGCCGGCTTGAAGCTTGCCCAAAAAAGCTACTATTGGCTTTATGCCCTGGCCATGGCGTCCCTTTCTCTTCGCGAAGACCAGATCAAGACGCTGATCCAGGCGTTTCTTTTCGGGCTGGTTATTTCAGGACTGATTGTGATGATGCAGTCTCTGGGGATGGTTCCCCTGCATCGAGGACTGCCATCCGGTTTTATGCACCATATTGGACTGTCTCTTTTATTTGTGTTTGGAATTCTTCTGATGTCGTTTTATTTTCGAAATGAGATCCGTCAGGACATTAAAGGGTGGATCCTTGCCGGGATGCTGGTTTGTTTTTTTGGGCTTATTTTGGGGGCAGGACGGGCCGGCCATTTCGCATTTATCCTTCTTGCGCCGCTGATCGTCATCAATCTTTTCGGGCGGACCTATCTTTTTAAAACGGGGGTCGTGACGGTGGGGGTGATCCTGGTCATGTTGTTGTCTCCAAGCGTTCAAAATAGAGCGGCACTGGTGATTCATGAGGTTAAAACCTACCAGGGCGCAGATTCCACGACGTCCATTGGAATGAGATTCCGGATGTGGGAGAAGGCCACCCATCTGTTTTTAGAATATCCGATTTGGGGAGCAGGCACCGGGGGCTATCATCTTTCGGTGAAAAAGTACAGCGAGGAGAAACAGGCTTCGGAACAGTTTATGTATTTTATCCAGCCACACAATACTTTTCTCTATGTGGCGAGCAGCTTTGGCCTGATCGGACTGGGGCTCCTGACCTGGCTCTTTTCAGCCTTTTTCAGAAAAGGATGGCCGATGGATGCCAACCTTGCCTCCTTTGCAATCTTTTCTTATGGTCTGATTCTTCTGGTGGGCAGCCTGACCGACACCCAGATCCTCTCCGTGGCCACGGGGAGTCTGTTTGCCTTGCTCATCGGAATCACGATGCCCCCCATGGCAGAAGTACAGACGGTATCGCCAGACAGCCTATCGGCAGTGAAGCCGGAAAGGGGGACTGAAGGAGGGGTGCCTACGACAGGGGTTTAACCGGATAAATGTAATAAAGCATCACATAAGTGATTGTGCTGGTAAACAGGGCAATCAAATAAAGGCACAGGGTGAACATCCCGATCTTGCGATGGCGAACCCCGCCATCCGGGATCCATCGCTCCATCCCCCGTTCAAAGAGAATCACCCCGGCCACAAGAAGAAATCCCGCAAGATAAACCATATAGCGCTGAATGGGCCCGCCACGAAGTAGCGCGATGAGGCCAAAAATAAGCCCGGAGCCATAGAGCGTGTACCTGATCCATCGGGCCTCCATTGAAAGCGGGGAAGCGATCAGAACCATCTCCCCTTCCTTCACCAAAGAAGCCCGGAATCCGAGGATAATCATATAAACCGCGAGAACGAGCCCTAACGATACTGCGGTAATATGAATGGTGAGTATGGGCGAAAAGATAAAATCATAGAGCCATCCCGGACCGCCGAAACCCTCCTTCCCCTCTAACGACAGGGCGCCGAGACTTCGGGCCAGATAATAGGCGGTGAAATAGGCGATCATCGCGACCATTCCCCAGAGGGTGACGAGGTGGTGCTTCCGCCCTTGCCCCTTTTTGGCCAGATGCCCGCCGTAGAGGAAAATGAGCGTGAAAAGCCAGGCAAAGATCGAAGAGAGGTCGGCCCCAAAGGTGCCATAGGGGGATAGAAAACCAGGTGCGGTCAAAAAATCTTTCATCGTGGACTCCAGTTGTGCGTCAGTCAGCTATTTTATAGCCATCAGCGTGGTATTTCGTTCAACTTCCTGCAGGGTATGATAGCCGGCTTCTGTAATCCACTGACGGGCTTCCTCCTGACGGAAGCACTGACCCTTCTCGGTATAGACCAGAAGATGAATCGAAAAAATGGCATGCCACCCAGGGGTGGCTGCTGCTTCACCGAGGAACATATCTTTC
>CAYRGU010000018.1:0-12693 GCA_964423845.1 uncultured Nitrospirota bacterium | reverse complement strand
TGTTGATATCAGAACGCCATCTTCCCTCATGGCTATCCCCATCAATTTCAGATAATTCCCCCTTAACAAAGGGGGGGAGGGGGTTGTTCTCCTATTGGTTTTTGTCGCATAAACGGGTCGCCACCAATCTTTCTGCCCTTTAGGTGTGCCAAACTAAAACTTCTGACAAAACACCTTAGCTTTATGATTTCTTTTGCTCGTTGCTTTCATCTCGGGTCGGAACGCCGACTGCGGATTGTATAGGATTTTCATAACACCCCCCCGGCCCCACCTACAACCCCCCTGCCCCCCTGGTCTAGGGGGGACTTACTGGGGGAATTGTCATGGGTCTTTCCCTTGTTTTCCTCTTGAAATGAAAAAGAGCCCCTTTTTCAACAGAGGGCTAAAGCATTCCCTTGGTGGAAGGCGCACCCCGCCGCCGGGGATCGATTCTCGCCGCCATCTGAAACGCCCGACCAAACGCCTTGAAGATCGCCTCGAGACAATGGTGCGGGTAGCGCCCGTAAAGAAGTTCAATGTGCAGCGTCACCTTGCTGTGATCCACCAGCGACTTAAAAAAGTGCTCCACCATGTCAATATCGAACTCCTTGATCTTTTTCTTCGGGAGTTTGGCGTGATAAACAAGATAGGGCCGCCCCGACAGATCAACCACCACGCGGGCCAGGGCCTCATCCAGCGGAACCAAGGCAAATCCAAAGCGCGCGATCCCCAGCTTCTCGCCCAATCCTTTGTCCAGGGCCTGTCCGAGGACAATCCCCATATCTTCAATCGTGTGATGATCGTCCACATCAACATCCCCCTTCGCGGTCAGGGATAGATCCACAAGTCCATGTTTGGAAAACGCGGAGAGCATGTGACTAAAAAACGGGAAGGGGGTTTCGATGCGCGATCTGCCTTCTCCGTCTAAATTCAGCGAGACGGCAATGTCGGTTTCTTTTGTCTTTCGTTTTACAACGGCTTTTCTCATTTTTATTTCATCCTGATCTTCACCATATTGGCGTGGGCGTCCAGGCCCTCCACCTGGGCCATACGGACCAGATGCGCCCCGTCCCGAACGAGGGCTTTCTCGTCATACGAAACCACGCTGCTTCTCCGGATAAAATCCTCCACGCCAAGCGGCGAGGAAAACCGGGCCGTCCCCCCCGTCGGCAAGACATGGTTGGGTCCCGCGAGATAATCCCCCAGGGCCTGCGGCGTCATCTCTCCGGCGAAAACCGATCCCGCGTGGGTGATTTGCCCGGACAGCGAAAGCGGATCGGCCGTAAAGAGCGCCAGATGTTCCGGCGCAATCTCATTGGCCATGGCAACGGCCATGTTCATCTCCGGGACGATGAACATGACGCCGCGCTGGCGAAGGGCTGCGGCCGCGATTTTTCTTCTGGGAAGGGCTGCGAGTTGCGCCTTCAGCTCTTTGTCCACCTGCTTGGCCAGCCCCTCCGACGTCGTGATGAACACGACCACCGCCTCTTCGTCATGCTCCGCCTGCGAGAGAAGATCCGAGGCAAGGTAGCGGGGGTTAGCCCCCGAGTCCGCAAGGATCAGCAATTCGCTGGGGCCCGCGATCATGTCAATGCCCACCGTCCCATAGACTTGCCGTTTGGCCATCGCCACATACCGGTTTCCCGGCCCCACGATTTTATCCACCTTGGGGATAATCTCTGTCCCATACGCCATGGCGCCAATCGCCTGCGCCCCCCCCACACGATAGATCTCGTCCACCCCGACGATATCCGCCGCGATGAGACTATGCGCATTCGCCTCCACATTGGGAGAGCAGAGAATCAGACGCGGCACGCCGGCCACGCGGGCCGGGATGGCATTCATCAAGACGGACGAGGGATAGGCCGCTTTTCCTCCGGGGACATAGAGCCCGACCCGCTCAATCGGGTGAACCCGCTGGGCCAAATAGACCCCGTCTTTCTGAATTGAAAACCCTTTCACCTTCTGCCGCTGATGGAAAGCGGTGATCCGCTTTGCCGCGTAACGAAAACTTTCGACCACGGCGGGATCGGCCTTTTCATAGGCGGCAGCAATCTCCTGTGGTGTCACACGCAACTGGTCCAAAGAGAGCCGAACGCCATCAAAACGATGGGTGTACCGAATCACGGCCCGATCCCCTTGGGTCCTCACCGCGTCGAGAATCTTCTTCACCGATGTAGACGTTGCGCGGTCTGAAAGTGTCAGACGGTGAACCACCTTTTGATATGCTGCCTGAAACTGCCGGGCCCCTGCCTTGATACACTTCATTTGACGACACGGCTCCGAGCGCTCCCCGGCAAACATGATCGCGCCCCTTCGATAAATTCACTCACCCGGGGATATTTAAGTTTCAGGCTGGCACGGTTGACAATCAGACGCGCGCTACAGGCAGCGATCTGATCCACCACGACCAAACGATGCGCCCGAAGCGTCTCTCCGCTTTCCGACAAATCGACAATCTGATCGGCAAACCCCAGAATCGGCGCGAGTTCAATGGAGCCATAGAGCTTGATTATCTCAATGGGAACCCCCTTTTCAGAGAAATACGATTCGGTGATATTCGGGTATTTCGTCGCCACCTTCAACTTGGTGTATCGTCGTCGCCCACTTTGAGTCGGCTCGGCAAGCACAATGGAACAACGCCCAAATCCAAGGCTCACCGGGGCATACACCTCCGGCATCTGTTCCATGAGAAGGTCCGATCCGACAATCCCCATATCGGCGGCGCCATACTCCACATAGGTCGGTACATCCATCGCCCGGACCAGGATCACCCGAAACTTCCGCTCGGGCAGATCAAACATCAGATGGCGTCCCGCTTCACAGAGCCCGTCAGGAACCATGTTGATCTGTTTCAGCAGGTCAATGGAGGGGGCAAGCAGCCTCCCTTTCGACAACGCGAGGACCAGATCATCCATGCGATTCCTCCTCCACCCGCTGATCCCCTTGCAGGGGTAGCGCCCCTTGCAGGGGTTGCGCCCCTCGCAGGGGTTGCGCCCCTGGCAGAGGTAGCACCCCTCGCACCCGTTGAATCGAAGCGCCCACGCCCGCGAGTTTCTCTTCAATCCGTTCATAGCCGCGATCCAGGTGATACACCCGTGAGATCTCCGTCTCCCCCTCCGCCACCAGCGCAGCGACAATCAAGGCGGCGCTGGCCCTGAGATCCGAGGCCATGACCGGCGCGCCCGATAGACGGGGAACACCCTTCACAAAGGCATGATTCCCCTCCAGACGAATCTGCGCCCCCATTCTCCGAAGCTCCCCAACGTGATTGAATCGCCCGTCAAAAATCGTCTCCGTAATCACGGACAGTCCCTCCGAGACACTCATGAGGGCCATCATCTGGGCCTGCATGTCGGTGGGAAAGCCAGGATAGGGGAGGGTCTTGATATCCACAGGACGAATTTTTTTATGTTTCGGCGCCCCTTTCACAACAACATGGTCGGACGCCTCAATCACCGTGGCACCTGTCTCCTGAAGCCGGTCAATCACCGCCACCAGGTGATCGGGACGGCAGTGACGAAGGAGAATCTCTCCCCGTGTCACCGCCGCCGCCGTCATAAACGTGCCCGCCTCAATCCGATCGGGCATGATCTGGTACGCCCCCCCATGAAGGGCCGGCACCCCACAAATGGTGATCTGATGGGTCCCCGCCCCGGCGATCTGCGCACCACAGGCAATCAGAAACATCGCAAGATCGACGATCTCTGGTTCACAGGCAGCGTTTTCCAGCACCGTGACCCCTTCGGCCAGGGTCGCAGCCATCATTAAATTTTCCGTTCCCGTTACCGTCGGCAGATCAAAGGCGATAGAGGCCCCCCGGAGGCGACTTGCCTTCGCGTGAACCACCCCATGCGTCACGGTCACTTCGGCCCCCATTTTTTCCAGACCCGACAGATGCAGATTGATCGGCCGCGGGCCAATCGCGCAGCCGCCAGGCATCGCGACACGCGCCTCCCCACAGCGGGCCAGCAGGGGACCGAGCACCAGAACCGACGCGCGCATCGTCTTCACAAGCTCGTACGGCGCCTCACAGCTTGTGATCTGTTTGGCCTGAACGGTACAGACCCCATCGGCCTCGGAGATTTCAACGCCCAACCGTTGCAGGAGTTTTCGGGTCGTCACCACATCCATCAGATCAGGGACCCCGGTTAAACGCTGCGCTCCGCTCGCAAGCAGCGTCGCCGCAAGAATCGGCAGTGCCGCATTCTTCGCGCCGCTGATACTCACCTCTCCGATCAGGGGCTGCCCCCCGCGAATGAGAATCTTATCCATTATTGCCTCTGTAACACGGCCACCCGATCGATGCCGGCACCATCCGGCACCAGGGTGAGTTGCCACCCCATCTCCCCCGCCCACGCCGAAAATTGGCCAGACTGCCCATCTCCAATCTCAACAAGGATCGTCCCAGAACCTGATAAATAGGCGGAACCCTCCCGCAAAATTCTATGATAAAAGACCCCGTCCTGTGCAAACAGCGCAAGCGGCGGTTCATAATCTCTCACCTCTGGCGGAAGGAGAGAGAGGTCCTCCTCCGGGATATACGGCGGGTTACAAACGATCAGATCAAAACGTCCATCCGGAAAAATCGGGTTAAAAAAATCCCCGCAGATCCACGAAATTTGATCTGTCACCCCATGACGCCTGGCATTGGATTGTGCCACCCCAAGCGCCTGCATGGCGTAATCAGTCGCCACCACAGCCGCCTCGGGAAAAACACGGGCCAAGGCAATGGCCAGGGCACCACTTCCTGTGCACAGATCCAGAATACGCGTGGGTCTGGGCATTATTTTTTTGGCCTCTTCAACCATCCATTCGGTTTCAGGCCGAGGAATAAACACGCCTGGACAAACCGACAGGACCCTCCCGCAAAAGTCCACTTCTCCAACGATATACTGAAGGGGTTCCCGCCGTCCTCGACGGTCCAGCCACTCTTCCCATTGCCTCTCCTGACCGTCCGGGAGGGTCTTCTCCGGGTTCAGATACAGATCAATCCGCCGGCAGGAGAGAAGAGAGACAAGAAGCGCCTCCGCTTCACGACGGGCCTCCGGGATACCAGATGCCGACAAATGGGCACTTCCCTCCCGCAGCAGCATGGCCACGGTTTTCTGTTTCACACCCCCCCTGTTTGTCAATGCCTGATTCTCCTGAAAACGTCCTGTGGAGGAGACTTTGCCTTATCCATTGATCCCCTCCTTTAAGGCCTCTTGTTCGCCATAGGCAAGAAGACCATCAATAAAGGGGTCCAGCGCCCCCTCTAAAATTTGAGGGAGTTGATAGACAGAGAGATTGATCCGGTGATCGGTCACCCGATTTTCCCTGAAATTGTAGGTTCGGATTTTTTCGCTGCGATCGCCCGTTCCGATCTGAGATTTTCTATTTTTTTCAATCTCGGCCTTCCGCTTTTCCTGTTCTATTTCAAAGATCCGGGAGCGAAGAACCCGCATCGCCTTGTTCCTGTTTTTAAGCTGGGATCGCTCATCCTGACAGGTCACCACGACCCCCGTGGGGAGATGCGTCAACCGCACCGCAGAATACGTGGTATTCACACTCTGTCCGCCCGCGCTGGAGGCGCAATAGGTATCGGTGCGAATATCTTTGGCGTCAATTTGAATATCCACCTCCTCGGCTTCGGGAATGACCGCCACCGTGACCGTTGAGGTATGAATCCGCCCGCTCGCCTCTGTTTCTGGAACCCGCTGAACCCGATGGACGCCACTTTCATACTGGAGACAGTGATAGGCCCCTTTCCCAACAATGGACAGCGTGGCATCCTTAATGCCGCCAATCCCAGTCTCACTGATCGACACCAGCTCTACTTTCCAGCCCTGTCCCTCCGCATATTTTGTGTACATCCGGAGAAGATCCGATGAAAAAAGGGCCGCCTCGCCGCCGCCCGTCCCCGCACGAATTTCCAGAAAGAGGTTCCGGTCCTTCTCAATATTGCGGGAGAGCAGGAGGTTTTTCAGCAGACGCTCCAGGGGCTCCCGCCTGTTTTGCAGGTCAGATTCCTCCGACTCCGCAAGCGCCCTCAACTCCTCATCAGCCGACGCATCGAAGCAAATCGCGTGGGCCTCGGCAATCTGCTGCAACAGGGCCTTGTAGGAGGCATATTGGTGGACAATTTCCTCGTACTCACTCCGCTCTTTCGACAGACGCACCTGCTCTGCGGGACGTGAATAGATTTCAGGATCGCAGAGTTGCTCGGTCAGCGCCTCACACTTTCTGGCGATTTCCTCCAACCTTTCCGTAAAAAAGTCTTCTTTGGGGGTCGCCATCGGCCCGATCCCTTAAAAATATGAATTGACCAGTCACACTTGACACAAAGCAGATAAAAACGGGAAGGGATTTGTCCAACAGGGAATCTACAGGGGACGGGAACAGGAACTATTTCTTCCCATATTTCTTGATAAATCGATCCACTCGCCCTTCAGTATCCACGATTTTTTGCGTGCCGGTATAGAAGGGATGGCACGCAGAGCAAATCTCCAGACGAATCGCCTCTCGGGTCGATTTTGAGGGAAGGACCGCACCGCAGGCGCAGGTCATTTCAACAACGTGATATACGGGATGAATGGACGATTTCATGGAACCTCACATTTTAATTTTGGCCATAGTAGCCGAAGCCGCCTCCTATTTCAAGCCATTTTTCATTCCCTGTCAGACTTTGTCGTTCCCGCGAAGGCTGGAATCCAGAACTCGGGAATGATGGCGGGTATTGAAATTTTACACGGCTTTAAGATATATCTATGCCCTCTTAAAAACATCTCAATACGCAAGGAGGGGGATCAATGTCCAGTGAACTTGCCAGTAAAGTCTGTGCCCCCTGTCGGGGAGGAGTCCCCCCGCTCCAAGGAGAGCCTTTAGACAAAATCCTCTCGCAATTGGGAAACCACTGGGAGGTCATCCGTGGACACCATCTGGAGAAGGAATACCGCTTTCCAGATTTTCAGGAAGCGCTTGATTTTACCGTGAAGGTGGGTGGTCTTGCCGAAGCCCAAGGCCATCACCCGGACATCTACCTTGCGTGGGGCAAGGTGCGTCTTGTCGTCTGGACGCACAAAATTGATGGCCTCACCGAAAGCGACTTTATCTTTGCGGCCAAAGCAGATGCGCTCTGCCTCCCCTCCTGAATCGCCCATGAAGTGGGCCTCTTCCTCCTGTGAAGGAGAATCTCTCTCCCTCGCCATCGAGAAGCTGGCGGGGGACATCCGCGCCCAGATGGCGGGTCATCCCATTCATCTGGCCTTTCTGTTTGTCACCCCTCACTACCAGAAAGGGTATGATCTCCTCTCTGCCTCCCTGGTTCAGTCTCTCCCCTGTGAAACCCTGATCGGCTGCTCTGCCGGCGGCATCATCGGGGGGCAAAAAGAAATTGAAGGTCATCCAGCGATGACCCTCCTTGCCGCGCATCTTCCCGGAGTACACTGTCAGCCATTCCATCTGGATACCGCCGATCTTCCGGACATTCATGACGACATCGACGCAACCGCCAAGGCGTGGGAAACGATGCTTCAGGTCAAGGCGGGGGATGATCCCCACTTTATTCTTTTGGGGGATCCCCTTTCTTTTGACATGGAAAAGGGACTGATGGGATTTGATTTTACCTACCCCAAAGCCACAAAAATTGGAGGGCTGGCGAGTGGTACAGCCACAGCGAGTGGTGCGGCCACTGCGCGGCAAAATACGCTATTTGTGAACGCCACTGCGAGTGGCGCGACCACAACGTATCATTCTGGAATGGTGGGTGTCGCGCTTCATGGCAATCTTCAGATTGACACGTTGGTGGCGCAGGGATGCCGACCGATTGGTCCCCTCCTTTCGATCACCCGCTGTCATCAAAATCTCCTCATGGAGATTGACCATCAGACGCCCTTATCCTTCATTCAAACACTCTTTGAACAGTGCGATGAGGTCGATCGGAAACTGATGCAACATTCGCTTTTCATGGGACTGGTGATAGATCCTTTCAAGGACGAGCCGACCCGTGGCGATTTTTTGATTCGGAACCTCATCGGCATGGACCCCAAAAATGGGTATCTGGCCATCGGCGCCCTGCTTCGAGAGGGACAAACGATTCAGTTCCATCTACGAGATGCCACCGCCGCGCGGGAGGATCTACAGTGGCAGCTCATGACCCATCAGCTCCAGGAACATCCTACTCCGGCGCGGGGGGCCCTGCTCTTCTCCTGCCTTGGCCGAGGGGAACATCTCTTTGGCGAACCCAATCATGATAGCAATCTCTTCCATCGCCACCTCGGCCCCCTCCCCCTGGGAGGATTCTTTTGCAATGGAGAAATCGGAGGCATCGGGGGGGCGACCTTTCTCCACGGGTACACGAGCTGCTTTGGGATTTTCAGGGAAAAAGGGCCTTCTTCCTAAGGGGGGCCTTCCGCCCCTTTTTCAGGCAGGAGCTCTGTCAGATCGTCCCAACGTCCGGATGTACCGGATGACCATCCAGCCCTCTTCTTCAGAAAGATGCCTCGGGATGTAAGAGAACATACTGGTCGCGGCAACGCCAAATTTCGTCGCCCAGAACAGTTCGCCATCGGTGCGCAAATGTTGAAATCGGGGGTCCGTTAAATCCCGCGGCGGGGGGGTCATCATGCTCGCGCTTTCTCCGTCTCCCGCGCCACTTTTTCCGTGACAGACGTAACAATTCCCTTTTCCCTCAAACAGGCGTTTTCCCATGGCAACCACCTCCGGGGAAGACGGGATCGGATTGTGAAGTTTTTTCGCCTCAACCGGCGCGCGAGGGAAGGTCATGTTGTAGGCAGACATGGCGTCAGAAACGGCAGGATCTTCTTCGGGTGCAAGCAGATATATCAGACCATTCACAAGAAGGCCTAATCCGATGACAATGCCCAGAAATGTCACGAAGATTCGAGAAGCGTTCATTCCTGATTCGCTGGATTAACGGGTGATGGCGCCAATGGATGCACACGAGACGTGATTGGCATATTTTCCCATTACGCCACGGGTATATCGAGGCACGGGCGGGGCCCAACATTTCAGCCTGGCGTTAATCTCCTCGTCGGAAAGCTCCACACGCAGTTGTCTGGCCTGAATATCAAAAACAATGCTATCGCCATCTTGCAGGATAGCAATTGGCCCCCCCACCGCCGCTTCAGGGGCCACATGTCCCGCCATTAAGCCGCGTGTCGCGCCGGAAAAGCGGCCATCCGTCAAAAGGGCCACACTCTCGCCCAATCCCGCTCCGGCAATTGCCGCCGTGACCCCCAACATTTCTCGCATCCCCGGTCCGCCTCGTGGCCCCTCATAACGGATCACCAGCACATCTCCCGCACGAATCTGGTCCGACTGTACCGCCTCAAAGGCCGCTTCTTCGCAGTTAAAAACCCGTGCTGGCCCCCGATGAAACATCCGCTCATGACCGGCCATCTTAATCACACATCCCTCGGGAGAGAGATTTCCCTTTAAGATGACCAGCCCCCCGGAAGATTTAATGGGATGAGACAGCGGACGAACCACCTCCTGTCCCGGCGTTTCAATGGCGAGGGCCGCTTCCTGGCCAATCGTTTTCCCGCTGACCGTCATTTGATCGGCATGTAAAAGCCCAGCCGAAAGGAGGCGTTGGGCAATCAGACGGATTCCGCCTGCCCGGTGCAGGTCAACGGAAACATACCGTCCCCCCGGCTTTAAATCCGCCAAAAGTGGGGTTCTGGAACTGATGACGTCAAAATCGTCTATGGCCAAGGGGAGACCCATCTCATTGGCGATGGCCAGAAAGTGTAAAACGGCATTGGTGGAGCCCCCCGTCGTCGCCACCGAGGCGATCGCATTCTCAATTGATTTTCGCGTAATAATCTGGCTGGGGCAGATCTTCTTCTGGAGCAGGGACATCACCAGCCGCCCCGCCTCGTAGGCGACCGCCGCTTTTCCCTCGCCTTCAGCAGGCACCTCCGCGCTTCCCATGTAGGACATTCCCATTATTTCAATGGCGGTTGCCATGGTATTCGCCGTGAACTGCCCCCCGCAGGCCCCCGCCCCAGGACAGGCCCCATTCTCCAATTCCGTCAATTGGGCCGACGTCATCTTTCCCTTGGAGAACGATCCCACCCCCTCGAAGACATCTTGAATCGTCACATCGCGCCCCTGAAACTTGCCTGGGGCAATCGATCCGCCATAGAGCATCAGCGAGGGAAGATCCAGTCTGGCAAGGGCCATGATCGTACCCGGGATCGTCTTATCGCACCCGGAGAGGGCAACCACACCATCCAGAAGATGTCCTCGAACCACGAGTTCAATGGAGTCGGCAATTACTTCTCGGCTGATTAAAGAGGCCTTCATCCCCTCCGTCCCCATGCTGATCCCATCGGAAACGGCAATGGTGTTAAACTCAATCGGCGTGCCCCCTGCTGCGCGAATTCCAGCCTTCACAGAAGCCGCCAGGGTTCTAAGATGGAAGTTGCAGGGCATGATCTCAATCCAGGTGTTGGCCACACCGATCAGCGGCCGCGCAAGGTCTTCATCGGTAAAACCAATTCCCTTTAACATGGCCCGCGCCGGGGCACGATCCGGACCGTCGGTCAAACGGGAACTCTTATGTTTCAGCTCGGATGACATCCACTCTCTCCATGACAGGCTGTTGGAAGGACCGCTGGCCCCGCGAGGGGTGCGGCCCCTGATAGGGGTGCGGCCCCTGCGACACGAGACCCCTGCCCCTTCAGATACTGGCAACATCTGGCAGTATCTGTAACTTTTTTAAACAGACTGTATTGTTTATTGTTTATCGGCTTTTCATCAACGACTGTTGGGTGCGGATTTGATTTATACGGCTTCCGCCATAAATGGAACAGCCACTCGTGGCGCAGGCAACCCACGCAACAACCCTTCCACGCTTAAATCCTCATCTATGTCGGGCCAATGAATCCCATACCCACCACCCGCTACTTTCCAGTTTACTCTTTGTTGAGGCGTAGCATGAAGAAGCCGTGGGTACCATACAAGTGGGACAATGATTACCCGTCCATCAAGAAGGCCCACTCGAAGTGAGTCTTTCGTACATCGAACATCTTTGACTTGTTCACCTGGCTGCACGTCCATATTCCTTAGTCCACCTCGCACACAGCCCTGCCTGTTGCACTCGCACAATTCTCTCAATTTTGCGTAGTTCGCTTGCAGTAAACCCCAAGTTTCTAGCAAACGCTACAGGATTAAGCCAGAATTTTGCCGATGACGCCTCTCTGTCAACATGAACGTGAGGCGGCTCGTTTATCAAGTCGTGGCTATGGAAGTAGAATCGGTACGGGCCACTCCGTAGCACTGTAGGCACGAAGAAAACATTACCCTTTATGCTTTCAGTATGTCAATCGTCCACGACACCGCCCAACAGCATCTGGCAGTATCTGGAACTTTTTTAAACAGACTGTGTTGTTTATCGGCTTTTCATCAACCCGTCAGGATGCGAAATGGGACGGCGCATACTTGGGGATATTGTCACGCGGGTTGGTCACGCCAATCTCTAACTTCCCACGGGAACGACCCAGCAGGATCGTGCTGGAGAAATCCGACTCACCGTAGGGAGAGACCGAATAATCCCCCAGAACGAAGATTGGCGCCTTGGCATCAACAAGAAGCTGAACGTAATGCTCCTCAATGGCCAGAAACTGGAACCCCTCCGGCCCCCACCCCCAGACAGAAAGTTTTCGGACCTCCGCAGGGGAAGCGCTCTTGTGTGTCGCGCCAATCCCCTCTTCCAAGTCCTTGGGCAGCAACGTCTTGATATAAAACCCCTTTGGACGACTGGCGGCCCCATCACGCATCTTCAGCTTGGGACGATAGAAATCAAACCCCATTGGGTTGGGAGGCGACGGGTAGAAATTAACATAAGGGGAACACTCATTCGGGTGTTTTTTTGTTAAATAGGTCACAAAAATATGGCCCGTGTGCAGGGGGTCTGAAACGCCTTCCCCCTTGTCCCCAAAACCATAAAAGAGGCGGCCATTTTCATCCGACGCGGCAAGCTTCTCTTCAATCTCGGAAAAAGCGGCATCTGGAATTGCATCCGATGTAAAGTGTTTCTTGATCCACTCATTCACTTCGCGCCATTTTTTAACCTGCTCATGTAAACCCAAAGTCGTCACCATTTTTTCTCTCTCACACCCCCTTCACAATTAAACGACCGACCCGCAACAGACTCATTCTGATCAAAAATCGAAGCCGCATCATGAGGGTTTTACGTCACGGAGTCAAGTTGCGGCGGCCACATGGGTGTGAGACATAAAAGTTCATAAAGTTGACCTTTCCTTTTTTTGGGCCTATTATCTGCATGTGTTAATAACATGCAGATAAGGAGGCTTTATGGAGAAAACGATGGAAGAGTTGGAAGGCAGGAGAGAAGAGATCTACCGTCAACTTAAAAAACTGGGAGACTTCCGGCAAGGCAACATTTCAGCCACCTACCGGAAATGCGGCAAGAAAAACTGTGCCTACTATAAAAAGGGGCATCCCGGACACGGCCCTCAATATCTCTGGACCGCTACCCGAAAAGGGAAAAGAGTGGCGCAGTATTTACGCGTGGGGCCACAACTGCAACAGGCTCAAAAACAAATTGAAGCGGGTCGTCGTTTTGGGCGTTGGTATGAGGAGGTCATGGAGATTAACGAACAGATTTGTCGAACGCGACCTGTTTTAAGGCTGGAAAATGAACAGGAGCTTGATGCCCTCAAAAAAAAATTGCAGAGGAGCTTT
>CAYRGU010000017.1:0-17076 GCA_964423845.1 uncultured Nitrospirota bacterium | reverse complement strand
TATTCTGGCTGGGAGGGGTGCTGGACGGCGTAATTTTCTTGGCGCAGATCTTAGTCCTCTACTTCCTGATTCTTAATCTTATTGATACCCCTCAAAAAGTCCGTTTCTATATCGTTTTTATTATTGTGATGACCGTGCTCTTGTCGTTTCAAGGCATTCAACAGGACATCACCGGGGAGGGATGGGGAGGACAAACCCCCCTGATTGAGGGACGTCGGGATGAGGAGGGGGAGTTTATCCCTGAAACGATGAAAGTCAGGGTACGGGGCTTAGGTATTTTTGAAGACCCGAATGATTATGGTCAGATGCTGGTGATGGCGATTCCATTGTTACCCACGATGTCCTATGGCCTCAAGACCGGTTTTTTCGTAAAGCTACTCAGCCTTTCGGCATTGGGATCCATCTTGTATGCCGTCTATCTAACCAATTCTAGGGGAGGCTATATGGCGTTGATAAGCCTCTTCGCTGCTTATTTTATATTAAAGTTTGGCGCCACAAAGGGAGCGACACCTGCTGCATTGGCCGTTATGGGACTGGTGTTATTTGGACCGACCCGTGCGGGGGGCGTCATGACGATGGATGCATCGGGAAGGGGGCGGGTTGAGGCCTGGTCCGCAGGAATTGCCATGTTCAAAAGTGCCCCGCTTATCGGGGTTGGGATGGATTGGTTCAAAAGGCATCATGAACTCACGGCCCATAATTCGTTTGTGTTGACCTTTGCAGAAACGGGCCTGTTAGGGGCCTTTTTTTGGGTCGGCCTCTTCTATATCTTTTTTAAGGAGGTCCGTGCAGTGAGGGCCTATCCAAACTTGGAAGATCCACATCAACTGAAAGAGGGCTATAACTGTTTAATGATCAGGATGATTGCATTTTTAACGGCGTCTGTTTTCCTTTCCAGAACATGGATTCCTATTTCCTATATGTGGATTGCAATGGGATCAGCCATTATGCAGCAGCTTCAGCGTGAGAATAAGGGGCTTAAAGTAGAAATGCGAGCAGAGGATGGATGGAAGATATTCGCTATAACGATCTTTGGCATCGTGTTTATGTATTTTTTACATCTCTTCCTTCGTACGCTACCCATCGTGGGTGACGGGTATGAAGAAGCGATCATTGAATTTGCGAAGCATTATGCCGCGTAGCCTTTTTTAGGCCCCCCGCTGTCACCCCCTTATGAACAGGGCAGGGACGCCTTGATAAATTCACGAAAAAGCGGGTGGGGGTGTTGTGGCTTCGACTTAAATTCTGGATGGAATTGAACGGCAACGAACCAGGGATGATTGGCAAGCTCAATGATTTCTACGAGGTTGCCATCCGGAGAGAGCCCCGAAAGGACTAATCCCGCACCGGTTAAAACTTCACGATAACGGTTGTTAAATTCGTATCGGTGGCGATGTCGTTCGGCAATCTCAACCTCCCGATAGGCCGCGTAGACCCGGGTCCCCTTTTCCACACGGCAGGGATAGGCCCCCAAGCGCATGGTGCCTCCCTTTTCCTGTACACCGCGCTGATCGTAGAGAAGGTCGATGACCGGATGAGAAGACTCCGCATGAAACTCAGCGCTGTTGGCCTCGGCAATCCCTGCCACATGCCTCGCAAATTCAATCACCGCGCACTGCATCCCGAGACAAATCCCAAAAAATGGAACCTGCTGCTCACGGGCATATTGAATCGCCAGGATTTTCCCCTCAATCCCCCGATTGCCAAACCCGCTGGCCACCAGGATGCCATCACATCCTTTTAAATAGGTCTCCACTCCCTCCGATTCGATCTGTTCGCTGTTGATCCAACGGACATGAACCTTCGCCGCATTGCCAATGCCGCCATGGATGAGCGACTCGTAAAGACTCTTGTAGGAATCCTTCAGGTCCACATATTTCCCCACCAAGCCAATCACCACCTCATGTTGAGGATGCTGGATGGTATGAAACATCTCCTCCCAGGCGGCCAGATTTGGGGGGGCCGTCGTAATTCCCAGCTTCTGCGTAATGATGGCATCCAGATTCTCCTTGTGAAAGACCAGGGGAACCTCATAGATATTCTCCACATCTTTCGCGGTAATCACCGCTTCAGGCTGAACACTGCAAAACATCGCGATCTTTCTTTTCATCTCGTGCGCAATGAACCGGTCCGTTCGACAAAGCAGGATATCCGGTTGAATCCCAATCTCACGCATCTTGTTCACACTGTGCTGGGTTGGCTTGGTCTTGAGTTCATCCGCAGCCTTAATGAACGGCAGGAGGGTCAGATGAATATACAGGACGTTCTCGCGCCCCACATCAAAGGGAAACTGCCGAATCGCCTCCAAAAAGGGAAGACTTTCAATATCACCGACGGTCCCTCCAATCTCCACAATCGTCACCGCCACCTCTTCTAAAGCTCCGACTTCCAAAATGCAGCGCTTGATTTCATCCGTGATATGCGGCACCACTTGAACCGTCCCTCCCAGGTAATCCCCGTGGCGCTCCTTGCGGATGACCGTGTCGTAAATTTTTCCCGTGGTGTAATTATTCTTCTTCGACATCGACAGCGAGGTGTATCGCTCGTAATGGCCCAGATCAAGATCGGTCTCCGCGCCATCCTCCGTGACAAAAACCTCACCATGCTGGTAGGGATTCATTGTTCCCGGGTCAATGTTGATGTAAGGATCCAGTTTTAAGAAGGTAATCGGAATCCCCCGCGCCTCCAAAAGATTGCCAATGGAGGCCGCCGCCAACCCTTTTCCCAGTGAGGAGACCACCCCACCGGTAATAAAAATATATTTTTTCATCCCGATTCCCCCCTGGAAAGAATGCCCTGCAAGAGTTCTCTCGCGACAACCAGATCTTCCGGGCGATTCACTTCAAAAAAGTCTGCCGCTTCCTCCCGGGAGATGTCAATCACCTGAATGCGCCCTCCCCGCTCCAAAGCCCGGAGCTGTTCTAATTGTTCAAGCCGTTCGAGAGCCCCCTCGTCAGACTTTGCCACCTGCTGGAGAAACGCCTTACAAAAAAGATAGATGCCATAATGTCGCTGAAAGACAAAGGAGGACGCGTCAAACGTTCCGCTCTGAAGATAAGGGATGGGGGCGCGTGAAAAATAGATCGCCTGCCCATGGGGGTTTGAGACCACCTTCACAACATGAGGGGAGAGCCACTCCTCGTAAGAGGCAATGGGCGATTGGACGGTCACCATATCGGATTTCCGTTTCAAGACAATTTCCGAACCCGCTTCAATCACACGGTCCAGCGTTTCTGGATTAAACAAGGGAAGGTCCCCCTGAAGGTTGACCACCACGGGGTAGGAGAGAGAAGCCGCCACTTCTGCGACACGCTCCGTCCCGTTTTTATGGGACGAGGCGGTCAGGCAAACTTCAGCGCCAAACCGGCGCGCGGGGACGGCAATCCGTTCATCGTCGGTGGCGATAATCACGCGATCGGCCCGTTTGAGTCGACAGGCCCGCTCCCAAACCCGCTCGATCATCGGCCGCCCCAAAAGATCGGCCAGTGGCTTCCCGTGGAAACGGCTGGAGGAATACCTTGCCGGAATGACAACCAAAACCGCGCTCATCCCAGCACCTTCTTCAGGCTCACCGCGTCAATGATCGCGGTTCCCACGATGCCCACCACCACGCCCGCTGCGGCATTGGCAAGGGTTGCGGCAACCGTCAGAGGAAGACCCGCCGCCACGGCAAGCGACAAGGTCGCCACCACCGTATCCCCCGCGCCGGTGACATCAAAGACCTGTTGCGCCACCGTCGGGATATGCGTCACCTCTCCCCCTTGCGTGAAGAGACTCATCCCGGCTTCCCCCCGGGTAATTAAAATCGCCCCCGCCTGAAGTTTCTTCATCAGGGCCCAGCCCGCCCTGCAGAGGGTGGCATCATCGACAATTTCAATACCGGAACCCGCAGACGCCTCGTGGTGATTGGGGGTAATCAGGGTCACCTTTTTGTACCGTGGGAAATGGCGAATTTTAGGATCGACAATCACCGGCACCCCTTGCCGTGCTGCCCGGGGAAGAATCCGGCGGAGCAGACCGGGAGTCACCACCCCTTTCGCGTAATCGGAAATCACGACGCAATCGACCCTGGCCATCTCTCCGTCAACAAAATCAATCAGACAACGCTCGGCCTTTGCGCCAAGATCAGAACTCTTTTCCTGGTCGTATCGGACCACATGCTGTTGATGGGCGACAATGCGCGTCTTTTGCGTCGTAGGCCGCCCCTCTTCCGAGACAATCCCCGCAAGAGAGAGGCCCTTGGCGCTTAATTCGGCCGCCAACCATCGGCCCGCCGTATCCTCTCCCACAACGCCACAGAGGGTCGGGACCCCTCCCAGACCCAGGATATTGTGGGCCACATTTCCCGCCCCGCCCAGCAAGACCGATTCGGACAGCACCTCCACCACCGGAACTGGCGCTTCGGGGGAGATCCGTTTTACACTTCCCCAGATGTAGTGATCGACCACGAGATCCCCCACCACCAAGATCCGTTTGCCTTTCAAAAGGCCAACCTGTTTCTGGATGCGATGGCCCCGATTTGTCATTTCTTTACGATCCTTGACGGTCATCGAATCATCATTCCCAGACGCTCCCAGCGAACCCAACTTCTTTCACTGTCCCAAGACCAGTAAATTAAAAATGCCTTGCCCCGAATGTTTTTAAAATCAACAAATCCCCAGAATCGGGAGTCAAGGCTATGATCCCGGTGGTCCCCCATCACAAAGTAGGCGCCGGGAGGCACCGTCACGGGACCAAAATTGTCCTTATTCTCCAGCGTAGGAACGAAATGGGCCATCTCTTCCAGAAGGACATACGGCTCCTCCTGCCGCTCACCATTTCGATAAAGGATGCGATCTTTCACCTCGATGACATCCCCCGGGAGACCCACCACCCGTTTAATAAAATCCTTGGTTTCATCCTTGGGAAACTTAAATACAATCACATCGCCATGACGTGGCATGCGAAGCGGCAGGAGGATCAGATCGGTCCCCGGAATTCGGATCCCGTGGATAAACTTGTTGACCAGAATATGATCGCCAATGTCCAACGTCGGGATCATCGATCCGGACGGAATTTTATAGGCCTGAACCAAAAAAGCGCGAATCAACAGGGCAAGAACAACGGCGATGACCAGCGTCTCTGCATATTCACGCAGCGTGGACTTCGCAGGTTTTTCTTCAGAGAGGGCTAATCCTGTAATTTCAGCACGGCCAGAAACGCCTCCTGCGGGATCTGAATCCGTCCCACCTGCTTCATCCGTTTCTTGCCTTCCTTCTGTTTGTCCCATAATTTCCTCTTTCTGCTAATATCGCCACCATAGCACTTGGCGGTTACATTTTTTTTAATGGCGCTCACCGTCTCGCGCGCAAGGATCTTACTCCCAATCGCCGCCTGAATGACCACCTCAAACATCTGTTTTGGAATCAGCTCTTTCATCTTTTCGGCCAACTGGCGCGCCCGGGAATAGGCCTTTTCCCGATGGACGATGAAGGAAAGCGCGTCCACAATCTCTCCATTCAAAAGAATATCCACTTTGGCAAGGTCTCCCTCCCGGAAACCAATGAGTTGATAATCAAAGGAGGCATAGCCCTTGGAGATTGATTTTAACCGGTCGTAGAAATCCAGCACGACTTCATTCAGGGGCAGTTCATAGACAAGCCGCACCCGGCCAATGTCCAGATACTTCAGTTCTTTTTGAACCCCAAGACGCTCCTGACAGAGGCTAAAAATTTGTCCTAAAAATTCCTCCCGTGTAAAAATAACCCCTTCAATATAGGGCTCCTTCACCGAGGCGATGAGGTTATCTGGAGGCAATTTTTGCGGGTTATCAACCCGGAAAGACTCCCCCTTTACGGTGGTCACCTCATAGATCACCGTCGGGGCCGTGCTGATCAGGGCCAGATGATATTCCCGTTCCAACCGCTCCCGGATAATCTCCATATGGAGCAGCCCTAAAAATCCGCACCGGAAACCAAACCCCAGCGCCAGGGACGACTCGGGTTCATATTGGAACGAGGCGTCATTGAGCCGTAGCTTCTCCAGCGCGTCCCGCAAGTCCTCGAAACGGTCGGTGTCAATCGCGTAAAGACCACAAAAGACCATGGGTCTGACTTCTTTATAGCCTGGAATCGGGACGAGCGAAGGAGAGGCCGCCCCGGTGACGGTATCGCCGATCTGGGTCTCGCTCACCTCCCGGATGCCACAGGTCAAATACCCCACCTCCCCCACCGAGAGGCGATCGACCTCAACGGCTTTGGGCGTAAAAACCCCCAGGGATAAGACCTCATGCTCTTTCTGACTCGACATCAACAGAATGCGCGCCCCTTTCACAAGGCATCCATCAAACACCTTCACGAGGACAATGGCCCCCTGGTAGTTATCAAACCAGGAATCAAAGATTAACGCCCGCAACGGGGCCGCATCCTCCCCCACCGGCGGGGGAATCCGATGGATCACTGCCTCCAGAATTTCACGAATCCCCCGGCCCTCCTTGGCCGAGGCGAGGAGACACTCCGACGCATCAATATCTAAAATATCCTGGATTTGTAATTGGGTCTTTTCAATGTCCGCGCCAGGCAGATCGATCTTGTTGATCACGGGAATAATTTTCAGGTTATGCTCCATGGCCAGATAGGTATTGGCGATGGTCTGGGCCTCCACCCCCTGCGAGGCATCCACGATCAGAATCGCCCCTTCACAGGCCGCCAGACTGCGTGAGACCTCGTAGGTAAAATCAACATGGCCTGGGGTGTCGATTAACTGAAGCGCGTAGGTCTTTCCATCCTGGGCCTGATATTTTAACTGCACGGCGTGGGCCTTAATCGTAATGCCGCGTTCTCGTTCCAGGTCCATCGCATCCAGTATCTGGGCCTTGGACTCCCGCAGGCTGATGGCGCCAGTCAACTCCAGAATTCGATCGGCCAGTGTTGATTTGCCATGATCGATATGGGCGATAATCGAAAAATTGCGGATCAATTCTTTCAAGTAAAATCCCCCGGTACGCTTGCCACCTCTGACAAAAGCTGTACACAAACCCGCTCACCCACCTTTGCGCCATCCCTCCCTTCAGGAAGAATCATCAGACCATTGGCATGAACGAGCGACATGAGAATCCCGGAATCCTGATCGCCCGTGGTGCGTACCGCAAAGTGGCCCGACGCCTGGGTCACAATCCCCCGCACGAAATGCCGCAAGCCGGGTTTCACGGAAACCGCTTCTTGCAACGTCGCGCTGATTTGAGGGCGAAAAATGTGGGTCCGCCCCAAAGCCTTCAGCAGGGCAGGCCGTACAAACTGCTCAAAGGTTACCATGGCCGAAACCGGATTCCCAGGTAATCCAAAAACCGGGCGATTCCGAATGATCCCAAAGGCAAGCGGTCTGCCCGGTTTCATCGCCACCTTCCAAAACGACAGATCGCCTGAAAGGTCGGTCATCACCTTTTTCACAAAATCAGCGTCTCCCATCGAAACCCCGCCGGAAACCAGCACGAAATCGGCATGGAAGGCTTCCTGTAATTTCGACAGAATCTCAACCGGGTCATCCTTCGTAATCCCCAGGGCCACCGGGATCGCCCCCGCCTCACTCACCTGGGCCGCCAACCCATAGCCATTGCTGTTAAAAATTTGACCTGCTCCGCAGGGTTCATCCAAGTCGGCCAGCTCATCCCCCGTGGAAAGAATCGCCACACGGGGCCGCTGAAAGACCGACACCCTCGACTTGCCAAGGGAAGCCATCATGGCAATCCCGGCGGGTCGAATCACGCCCCCACAGTTCAGAACTAAATCACCCTTGGCAACCGCCTCTCCACGCTTCCGAATAAAGTCTCCTGGCGCTTCATAAAGATACACCTGATTGCCTTCTTGCCGGGCCCCTTCCACTCTCACGACAGCATCCGCGCCATCGGGCATCGGCGCCCCGGTCATAATTTTGGAAGCCTCACCGGCATGGATCGCCTGATGTGGCATGTGACCCGCTAAAATTTCATCAACAACTTGAAGGACAACGGGGGCGGCAACGCTGGCCCCGGCGGGGCTCGCAGCCCCCGCAGGGCTCGCAGCCCCGGCGACATCGCTTCGACGCAGGGCAAACCCATCCATCGCGGAGGTATCCCACGGAGGGAGATCGCGGGGAGACCGAATCGAATCTGCAAGCACCCGCCCAAGAGACCGGTCGAGTGGCACCTGCTCAACAGGCATCACCCTGATACGCGACAAGATGATTTTCTGGGCTTCGTCAACCGAGATCAATAGACCCTTTCACCTTATCTCATCGGACGCCAAAAACAGGGGCCCGTGCGACATCTATCCTGACACAGGGGGCAGAGGGCCCTTTTTTGAACCGCCTGATTTTTTCAACAACCGGTTAGAACCGATCCTGGCGTAGCAGATTTAAAAACTCGGCGCGGGCCTTCGGATCGGTCTTGAACACCCCCAACATCGCGCTGGTCACCGTTTTGGAGTTTTGCTTTTCCACGCCCCGCATCATCATGCAGAGATGCTGGGCCTCAATGACCACACCGACGCCCAGCGGATTCACCTTGTCCAAAAGGGCCTCCGCAATCTCGGAGGTCAGGCGCTCCTGCAGTTGTAATCTGCGGCTGAAGACCTCGACAATACGAGGGAGTTTGCTTAAACCAACGACCTTCCTATTGGGAAGATAGGCAATGTGGCATTTGCCAAAGAACGGAAGCAGATGATGTTCACAGAGGGAAAAGAAGTTGATGTCTTTCACAATCACCATCTCATCGTGTGAAATCGTGTAAAAGGCCCCATTGAGGATATGGTCAATATCCTGATGATACCCCTTGGTGAGAAACCGCAGCGACTTCTCCACGCGCGCCGGCGTCCCCTGAAGCCCCTCCCGACGGGGGTCTTCTCCCAATGCGACCAGGAGCTGTTCAGCCAGATCTTTCAGCGTCTTTTCTTCAATCTCGATCTCTTTCATCTTGTCATCCTTCTTTGAAACCTGGGACCTGCACGTTAATTCTACGCCAAGTTTTGGCGCGGCCCCTAAACAATTTCCAATACTTTGGGGTAGGTCGTTAAATTCTTACACCCTTTCGCTTCGACCAGGACCATATCCTCAATCCGAACAGCACCAATTTCAGGATAATACAGACCCGGCTCAACAGTCACAACCTCCCCCTTTTGCAAAATCCAGTCGCGCTTGCTGATTCGAGGCGGTTCATGGATATCAATGCCAACCCCATGACCTGTTCCATGGAAAAAGCCTTGCATCCGTCCGTTCTTCTTCCCGGTGAGATAGCCACGCTTTTCAAACAACATCACAATTTCTTCATGAATCTCGCGACCGTTGGCCCCTTCGCAAACACGTGAAATCCCCAATTCCTGTCCCGCAAGGACCGTGTCATACAGCCGCCGGAGCCCTTCTGTGGGCTTGCCCCGCACCACCGTTCGGCTCATATCGGCATAATATCGGCTCCCCGAAGAACGCGGGAATACGTCAAAAATAATCGGTTGATGGGGCGCAATCGGCCCCGATCCGATGTTATGCGGATCGCAAGCCTCCACGCCACAGGCAACGATCGTATGCTGGGCGATGCACCCCTTCTCCATCAGGCTAAAATGAAGATGGCGTCGCAACGATTCGGAAGTCACCACCGAGCCATCCAGGACAAGCCGATTCCCTTTAATCCTGGACCTTCGAAGAAGATCAATCGCCCCATCCATCGCCTCTTCTACGGCGATCTGCGTCTCTCGGATCGCCTGGATCTCCTCGCCTGTTTTAATCAGCCGTTCCGGGAAAAATGGGTCCGACCTCATCTTTAAGACAATTCCCCTCGCGCGAAGCCCATCTCCATATTCAAGCGGGAAACAGCCCGGGACGGTCACCTCGTTAATTTTCTTCTCCCGCAGCAGGCCACAAATCACATCCAAAACCCCTGGCTGACGGATGCCATTTTCCTGAACACGCCGTTCATATTCCGAATAGGAAAGGACCCGATCCACCCGGGCCTGTTGTCGGGCGCGATCGACCTCAAGATCGCTCATCAATAGATACGACTTCCCTTTGGCATGAAGGTAGATAAAGGAATCCGGGGCAAGGAACCGAGTCGCATAGTACATGTTGGAATCGGTTTCGCTACAGGCGACCAGCAAGAGGTTTTCTTTTTTTTCTGCGATGGATCGCGGCATCGTCTCCCCGGCTTTAATGGTGCCCTTCCAGGAACCGTTCTGCGTCCATGGCGGCCATACAGCCGGTCCCCGCCGCCGTAATCGCCTGCCGATAGGTGGGGTCCTGAACATCCCCGCAGGCGAAGAGACCCGGAATATCCGTGGCCGTTGATCCCCCCTTCGTCAAAAGATACCCCCGTTCATTCAGGCGGAGCTGTCCCTGAAACAAGGCGGTATTCGGCTCATGGCCAATGGCGATGAAAAGGCCATCTGCCCTTCGCTCAAAGGTTTCATCCGTTCGCAAATTTTTCAGCAGAAGCCCCTCTAAACAAGCGTCCCCCAACACCTCCACCACCGCAGTGTCCCATAAAAAAGAGATCTTGGGATTCCTGAATGCCTTGTCCTGCATGATTTTCGAGGCGCGCAGTTTATCCCTCCGATGGATGAGGGTGACCCGGGTCGCAAACCGGGTCAGGAAGGTCGCCTCCTCAATGGCCGTATCGCCCCCCCCTGCGACAAAAACCTCTTTATCGCGGAAGAAAAATCCATCGCAGGTCGCGCAGGCGGAGACGCCATGTCCCATTAAACGGCTCTCGGACGCGAGCCCCAACAGTTTCGCCCGCGCCCCGGAGGCCACGATGAGGGTCTGGGTGTGGTAAGTCTTCTCGCCATCCACCTCCACACGAAAGGGCCGCGTTGAGAGATCCAGCACGGTAATCTCTCCACTGACCAACGTGGTTGAAAACCGCTCCGCCTGCTTTTTCATTTCTAAAATAAGCTGCGGCCCCTGAATCCCGTTCGGGAATCCCGGGAAGTTCTCCACATCAGTGGTAATCATGAGCTGTCCCCCCGCCTGTGCCCCTTCAATGAGGAGCGGCGACAGATTCGCACGGCCAGCATAAATGGCTGCCGTCAGGCCCGCCGGGCCGGACCCCATGATGAGAACATTGAGAACATTGCGGACCTCTCCTGTCATCTCCAAGGGTCAGCCTCCCAGGTCGTTGAGGGCCTCTTTGAGGCCTTTTCTGACGCAGGTGAAAATGGGGGTGTCTTTCTCGGTGTACCGGCTCGCCTCGGCCTCTCGGAGCGCCATCACCAGATCCAGAAAGTCATTGGGATAATCGCTCTCAAAGGCAACAACAAACTCCGGATCATCCAGTCCGAAGGAGTAGCTGGTATTGATCTTGACCGTGGGATATTGATGCCCCGTCTCAATATGTTTATCCATCATCCGCTGTCGCTCTGCCTTGGAAAGAAGATACCACTCCCGTTTTTTCACAAAGGGATAAATAAAGAGATATTTTGACTCCCCGGGCACGATGGTCAGCCGCTTTGACTCCTGCCCCTCGTGCGTATGCTTGTCCACATAGGTCGAACGCTTGGTCATCGCCAGATAGGAATAAGCCGTATGGAGGTACTTCCCCAGGCCCGTGGAAAGCAGCCGGACCGTCATCTCCTGAAAAGACTCCAGGTCGTAGCTGATCCGCCAGAGCATGAGATCCACTTCAGCGCGGATGCCGACCGTGGAATAAGGCACGACAATGACCTTGGATCGAAACGCCTCAACGGCCGACATGAATTCGCGCTTCCCCATCTCTCGCTCATCGGGAGGGAGTCTTCGCCACGCCGCGTCCACTTTAAGAAAATAATAATTCACAAACTGTCTTTTTTCTTCCATAGGGAAAACCTCCAGATTGCTCAATACGCCTCGATTAAAATCCGACTGGGAATCAGAACGGAAAGGGAATAGAACTTGCCGTGATTTACGAAGGTCAACCCGACGCTCTGTGCGACGCGCTGTGCGACGCTCTGCCCCTAAATATAACGCGGCCGATTCTAACAGCAGCCTTAGACTAAATCAACCCTCATCACCCGGACAAAATGCGGACAAAATGGTTGAGAAATAGACCCCGGCCCACCCAAGATAGATCAAAAAAGATAGATCAAAAAACAATTAGGACCAAACCCCACCGGGACCCCCCGCCAGGGCAAACGCGCCAAACCAGAGAAAGGAAAGTGTCATGGCGAAGTCGTCCGCAAGCGCGCAAGCGTGGCCAGATTCATTCGATCTTCTTTCAGGTCAGGCCCCTTCGGCGTTTCCAAAACCATCGGAAGACCCAAAAAACGGGGGTCGTTCACCAGGAACGAAAAGGGGGCCTCTCCCATTCCCCCCTGGCCAATATGTTCATGCCGGTCCACACGGCAACCCAACGTCTTCTTACAATCGTTTAAATGAAAGGCCAATATCCGGGTCAACCCAACCGCCCGATCAAAGGACACCAGGGTCTCCTCATAGCGCTCCCGCGTTCTCATGTCATAGCCCGCAGCAAAAGCATGACAGGTATCAAAACAAACGCCCACGCGCTCCGGTGTTTTTAACCGATTAAAAATCGCGCCCACTTCTTCAAATTGATGTCCAATGCAGGTCCCCTGACCGGCGGTCAACTCAATGAGGACCTTCATCCGAAACCCCTCGGCACGGTCATGAAGCAGATTCAGCGCTTGCGCCGCCTGGGCCACACCCGCGTCCACACCTGCGCCAACATGGGCCCCCGGGTGAATCACAAGATACGGAATCGCAAGGGCCTCGACACGCTCCATCTCGACGTAAAACGCCTCAACCGACCGCGCCCAGAGGTCCCCATCTGGAGAGGCAAGGTTAATCAGATACGAGGCGTGGACCATCGCAGGATGCACCCCAGTCGCAACCCGTTCTGCGCGAAACGTGGCAATTTCAGAGTCCGTGATCGGTTTGGCCTTCCACTGGTTAGAGCTCTTTGAAAAAATCTGAATCACATCGCAGCCCACCGATTGCCCCTGCTTCAGGGCATTCGAGAGCCCGCCCGCAATCGACATGTGCGCCCCAAAAAGGGGCCGCGCGATCTTCCCCGGAAACACTATTGACACAGAGGACCTCCTGATCTACCGTTGGGCCAACTCGTCGTAAGAACCCTTTTCAAAAAAACAGGTGCCATCCTATCATGAAGGTCATCATTGTACTTGCCACGCACGGCGCGCCGCCGAATGACTTCCCGAAAGAGATGGCCACCGAACTTTTTGCGCTTCGCGCACAGGTGAGAAAATCAGCCGATCCGGAAATAAAACATCGATTGAACACGTTAGATGCGACAATGCGCGCCTGGCCGCGCAACCGGAAAAACGATCCCTTCCACGCAAGCTCCCAAGGGATTGCCCGTGAACTTCACAAGGCAACCGGCTATCCCGTGATCCTCGCCTTTAACGAGTTCTGCAATCCGGACGTTGAAAGTGCGATTGGCGAGGCCATCTCAAAAAAGGCCGACAAGGTGGTCGTGGTCACGACCATGATGACGCGCGGGGGGAGTCATTCCAAAGACGACATTCCAATCGCCATCCGGCAGGCCCAAGTGGCTCACCCCAAGGTGCCAATTCTCTACGCATGGCCCTTTAAAGCCAAAGAAATCTCAAAACTCCTCGCCCAGCAAGTCGAATCGTTCCTGTAGCGGGACTCCCTCTGTCGCGCACAACTTGAGACCCTTCTGGCGGGTGTCCCCAAGGGGATTCGAACCCCTGTTACCGCCGTGAAAGGGCGATGTCCTAGGCCGGGCTAGACGATGGGGACGAAAGAATTTCGGGATACTATCGGACATAAAAGAATAATGTCAAGCGAAGGGATCTTGCTTTGAATCTCCCTCACGATCACGTATAATCCGCCCACTTAAAACCCTCAAGGAGAATCTTATGGAAATGTATCAGCGGTCTCAAACACAAACCGATGTTCAAAGCGACCCGGCAGCCGTGGCGCTTTTGCAAGACGCCTTTGAGCGAACCTCTCGTTGGGGGAAAGACTTTCCCGGTTTTACGGCCAACATCTGCTGCAATGATAACGGGAAACAAACCCAAGGATCGGTGAAGATTAAATCTTCCAAAGAGGTCGAAGTCACCTTGGAGTCGCCCTCCCCGGAGGATAGCCTTCTGAAATGGGCCCAGAGTCAACTTGCGATGATGGCCGCTCACCGTGGCCACCGATCTTTCGAAGCTGCGGATGGGCGGTACGCCCTCACCCTGGGCGCCGAAGATCATCACCCCCTGGGCCGGCAGGTGCTCATTCACGGAGATGGGATGAACTCACGCTACCGCGTGGCGAACAGCCGGATACAGCAGATCTCACGCACGATGGGGCCGATGCGGTTCACGATCAACATTCAAGACACAATGACCACTTCAGACGGAAAATTTCTGACCACGCAATATGTGGTTTTTTACTTTACGCCTGAAGGAAAAATTGACACGGTGGAAAGTTTTACAGACCAGCCGTTCGAGCTGAAAGGGACCTATCTTCCCGGCTCCCGGAGAATTATTTCCGAAGATCAGGGAGAGGCGACCGTTCGCGTCCTGACATTTTCGGATCACCGGTTTCTATAAATCTTCTGGCTCCACTCACGTCCACGAAGGGCCCCATTTTAAGCCCCTTGGCGTATCCTGGTTCAGGCCCGGTTACCACGGGGGCGATCCGAATTTCTGGGCGCCCCGGTGCGGGGGCGCTCCGAATTTCTGGGCCCGCCAGTGCGGGGGCGATCCGAATTTCTGGGCTCGCCGGTCCGGGGGCGCTCCGGACTTCTGGGCGCGCCCGTGCGCGGGCGCGCCGAATTGCCGGACGCACCCGGACGATCACTGCCAGAGCGGCTTCCACCGGTGCGGGCACCATACGGACGACGCGAAGGGCCCTCCGTAGTCTGTGCGGGGGCGGACCGGACAGAAGACGTGGGGGCTCGGTACTGAAAATCGGGAAGTTTCACGCGGGGAATAGCAGGACCAAGATGCTTCTCAATGATCCGAAGCATCTTTTCCTCGCCTGGCGTGACAAGGGTAAAGGCATCGCCGACGGCCTCCGCGCGTCCCGTTCGGCCCACGCGGTGGATATAGGTCTCCGGGGAATTTGGGAGGTCAAAGTTGATCACATGCGAGATATTAGACACGTCAATGCCACGCGAGGCGATATCGGTGGCGACCAGGACTTGAATCTGTCCGTTCCGAAAAGATTCCAGCGTGCGAAGTCGCTCCGACTGTGTCCGGTTGGCATGCAGCGCCCCAGCCGCAAACCCCGCCTGCTTCAACGTCTGCATCAGCCGATCCGCAGAGTGCTTGGTCCGGATAAAAATTAACACCGAGACAACAGAACTATCCCGCAACAGTGTGAGCAGGAGATCGATTTTAAGGTGCTGCGGAACAGGATAAGCGGCATGACGGATTCCCACGGCCGCATGGGTCGTTCCGCCAACATGGATCGTCATCGGGTCATTTAAAATCTCTCCAGCCAGCCGTGCGATCTCACCAGGCATGGTGGCCGAAAAGAGCATGGTTTGTCTTTTCTTGGGGAGCGTGGCCACAATTTTTCGGATGTCTGGCAGAAATCCCATATCGAGCATACGATCCGCCTCGTCAAGGACCAGAAATGTCACTTGACCCAGTTTTGCGTTTTTCCTCTTGATATGGTCCAAGAGCCGGCCGGGTGTTGCGATAATGATCTCCACTCCGGAGACAAGCGCGCGACGCTGCGGCTCCATGCCGGAGCCCCCGTAGATTGCGACCGAGCGAATCCCCGTATATTTGGCAAGCTTCCGAAGCTGAACCTCCCCCTGCACCGCAAGCTCCCGCGTCGGGGCCAAAACCAGACCCCGGGTGACACCCCCCTTTCCACTTTCCGGAGAGAGCTTCATGCGATGGAGTATCGGCAGCAAGAATGCGGCGGTTTTCCCTGTACCTGTTTGCGCGGTGCCAATCAGGTCGCGGCCCGCAAGCGCCACAGGAATGGCCTCCGCTTGAATGGGGCTCGGACGGGTATATCCCATCTCGTGAACGGCCTTCACTAAATCCGCATGTAGTCCTAATCCGTCAAACGGCATCGCATTCCTCCATCATTCGTAGGGTCTAATCCGTCCAAAGGGCAAACCTCCAAGCGGTCAGAGTTCAGTTAAAGTAAGTTAAAAGAAGCTGTGTGGGGTTGACAGTGGTAATCTTGAATCGCCAAACAGGAGGGGCACTATACGGTATTTGTCGGTCAAATATCAACCACTTGCCGATCGGGCCAGGATTGACCCAGGGGCAGACCCATGTGCCAGGAGGAGGTCAAAAGCCCCTATCCCTCGATAATCGCCTTGAGCTCTTCGAAGTAGGAGCTCTCTTCAAGAAGCTCTCCCCGCCGGACCGAACGGAAATAAATGTTCCCCCAGATGCCGGCCAGTTGATGAATGGCCTCGTGGCGCGAGATCCCTTTTTCGAGAAGGATATTTAACGCCAGCATCGCCTCTGGCGGATCCTGATCCATCAGCTGCTTTTCAATGATCACATGAAGACTCGTGTGCACCAGCGGGTTGACCACATACCCATCAATCTCCTGCGGATGAAACATCGGCTCTCCCTGCGGCCAAAATGGATCAAACTCCGGATGCGCGCGCATCGCGTCCGCCATCATTTCAGAAAGGCCCGTCAACACCTCCCCATCCCGGAGGCTCTGCCAGACCTTGAAATACATCTGCACCGATTGTTTTGAAAAAAGTAGTTCCATCCCATTCCCCCTCACAATTGCGGTGGATTGTATCGGCGATCACAGATTGAATCAAGCCCCCGGAATAAAAGCGTAGAGAACAAATAAACAGCCCGGTTTTATAGGGCTTACAGGAGACCGAAGAAGAACCCAGCAGGTGGACTGTGGGTCGTGCGCTCGCAGGGTTCGCAACCCTCGCAGGGGCCGCGACCCTTTACAGGCTGCTAAAGGAGGTTAAATGTCATGGGAGGGCCAGACTCCAATGACTTCAGGAACCCAAGCAGGACATCTCGTCTGGCAACGATTCCCGTGAGCACATTATTTTCGTCGACCACTGGAACGCGGATAAGATGTTTCTCCTGGAGAATGGAGACAACCTTTTCTGCCGGGGTATCATCCCTCACCGTAATGACTTCGGGGGTCATGATATCTTTT
>CAYRGU010000016.1:0-5405 GCA_964423845.1 uncultured Nitrospirota bacterium | reverse complement strand
AATGTCGATCGGGATGACTCCGATTCTCCTTGATCGAGGAGGCAGGTATCACGGCAGGACCGATACGATTTCTATCCCGAACTTAAGTCTCCTGTTCGATTACCTCTGAATACTTTCCCATAAATGTCTACAAAAAAAGGGCACCCCTGAAAACAGGGATGCCCTTTTTTTGATTCTGTGTTTAAACAGCGATTAGTGCTTTGCAGCAGGGGCCTTTGCAGTGATGGCCAGGGCATGTCCAGTCGCATCGGCTTCCGCCTCGACATGGGCACCCGCCTTAATCTCACCGGTCTTCTTGGTGGATTCGGCCACGTGGAGCTTATGGACCTTGCCTTTTCCATCCTTGACTTCAACAAACTCACCTTCGGCCTTAACAACTTCTCCAGCAATTTTGTGACCAGCCATCGCAAAACTAACGCTTGCAACGCTGATGGCAAGCATCGCGGCAACGAAAAACACAACAACTTTATTCATTAAAGATCCTCCTCATGTGTGGTTGAAAATGTGAAACCTGTCTCACGTTCACGAAGCAAAAACAATGCCGTTAACGTCAATTGTCAGTATATGGATATTAGCCTTATAAAGCAACGAGTATTGATTTAATCACACCCATGGCACTGGGAATAAATTGTATCGATGACGTAAAACGTATGTTTTGATATACCAAATCGTATTAAAGTCTCCTCACTGAAGGTGATTCAGAAACTGGCAAGGGAATTTTTAAGAGTCTGTTGAACGTCCACCCGTAACATCCTTGAAAAGACCTCTCTCCCGTGTGGTGTTATTCCATAAGCTGTCGCCATTTGCAACAGTCAGAATGCGTGCCTGTCAGAATGTGAAGTAAAAATACATTAAAAATCAATATATTATGAGTGTTTTATTATTAATAAAAATTAAGAAAATAAGGAATGTTAATTGCTCCACAACGGGCCGTAAGTTTGGTCGGGACGGGGCGGGTGTTGGAGGAAGAGGCAATGAAAGCTGAAAAAAAGAAGGTCGGACGGGAAGAGGTGGGGCAAATTTTATGGGAAGAGGAGGGTCATGGGGTTTCTCTGGCGAGAAGATTTGAGCCAACAACACATATCCCTTGTCAGGAAGTGGATCGGCCACGGGGCGGCGAATTGTCTCCCCTAAAAATAAAATGGCGATCTGTTGGATATTCAAAGTAGCGGGGAAGAGAGCCAGGCCAAAAGAGCTGACCCGGAGGCGGGTCTTAAAGATAAGAAAACAAGGAGGATAGCATGATTCCCTTAGTTGAAGAGCTGATGACCGAGAAAGTCTATTCCATTGGTGAAGAAAGCAGCGTTCTGGCCTGCGCAGAGCAGATGGAGCAAAACAAGATCGGCAGCCTTTTTGTGGTTCGGGATGATGGGTATGTTGGCATCATTACCGAGGTGGACATTGTCCGAAAGGTGGTGGCAAAAGGCCTGGACCCTTCGGCGATCTCCGTTGGGGTCGTCATGTCTCATCCCCTGATTACGATTGAGGAGAATCAATCGGTGCTGGATGCCAATGATTTGATGGAGCAAAAGACAATTCGCCATTTGGGGGTCACCCGTAAGGGAATTGTTGTGGGGGTTGTTTCGGTGCGGGATTTAATCCATCCCCTCTACATGGAGCCTGCGGCATTTGGATTCTAAAAAAGCGATGAATGGCGCGTATGGGATGCAGAGGGTGGCCCGTTTGATTCCCGTGTTGTCGGGCTGATACGGTTGTCTCGCCCGAAGCGGAGGGCAAGGAAATTTTGGGAAGAAAGGAATATGATGGGCCTGTCAATCGTCGATTTTGAAAAGAGCAGCGAGTTTGAGGTGAAAAACGGTAGCAAAGGGGCCCACCAGGGCTCTATTCTGGTCGTCGATGATGACATGGACTTGTGCGGCCTCCTGATGGATCTTCTTACGGAGGAGGGGTACGACGTTGAGTCTGTCCAGAATGGCGATGAGGCGATCGCCCGTTTTAAGGGAAACGGGTACGATTTATTGTTAAGCGATATTAAAATGCCTGGCCTGTCCGGGCTTGACTTGCTTCAAGAGATTAAAAAAATCCGGCCGGAACAGACCCTGATTATGATCACCGCATTTGGGACGGTGGAGACGGCGATTGAGGCGATGAAGCTCGGGGCCATCGACTACATCATCAAACCGTTTAAAAGTGAAGAATTGACCTTGATTGTTCAGAAGGCGTTTGAACAGATTCGGTTGCATAAAGAGGTGCTGCGTCTCCGTCAGGAGGTGGCCAAGGAGTATCAGTTTTCGAATATCATCGGGAAGAGTAAGGCGATGCAGAGGGTCTACCACCTGATTCGCCGTGTTTCCGCGAGCGCGGCCAACATCCTCCTTAGCGGTGAGAGTGGAACGGGGAAGGAGTTGGTGGCCAAGGCCCTTCACTATAACAGCATGAGAAAGGATCGTCCCTTTGTTGCGGTGAACTGCGCGGCCATCCCGGGTCAACTGTTAGAGTCGGAGCTGTTTGGCCATGTTCGTGGGGCTTTCACGGATGCGCACTGTGATAAGAAGGGAATGTTTGAAGAGGCCAATGGCGGGACCCTTTTTTTGGATGAAATCGACGGGATTGCGCTGGATCTGCAACCCAAGTTACTGCGTGCCATCCAGGAAAAGACGATTCGTAGGGTGGGATCGACTAAAACCATATCAGTGGATATTCGGATCATCTCGGCCACAAACCGGAATCTCATGGATGAAGTTCACGCTCGGCATTTCCGAGATGACCTTTACTATCGGGTGAATGTTATCGAGCTTGAAATCCCGCCGCTTCGGAAGCGACGGGAGGATATCCCTCTGTTGGTAGATTTCTTTCTGAATCGGTACGCCGTGACGTGGCAGAAACAGATCTCGGGTGTTACAGAAACGGCGATGACACTTCTCATGAACTATGCCTGGCCCGGGAACGTGCGTGAACTGGAAAGTGTTATTGAACGTGCGGTGACGTTGGCTCCGAGCAATAGAATTACCGCAGATGACCTCCCGCCGTCGCTCACGGGGACCCATAGCGATCAGTTGCTGCTCGATCAAATGCTTTCCCGACTCTGTTCGGTTGAGGAATTGGAGAGAGAATACATTCAGAGGGTTTTACAGTTGGTTGGAGGCAACAAACTCAAGGCGGCGCAGATTCTCCAGATTGACCGCAAAACGCTTTACCGCAAGATCGAGTCCTTTCAGGAAAAACAACCCCTCCCTTCAGAAACAGATTAAGGGTACCTCTAAAAACCGTAGCGAGTGGTCTGATTGCAAGGCGCACGGAACACAGGAACCGCAGTGTACGTGTTTGTACATGAGGATTACGAGTACCGCGCAACGCAGCAATCGGGCCGCGCAGTAGGTTTTTAGAGGTGCCCTAAAATCGACTGGATGCAGAAAGCCTTATTTCCCAATGCCCGGGATCGTTTTCCTATTCGACAAATAGGACGACGGTGTGGAGCCCGGCGGTTCCATCTGGGAAGGCCCGTGCGATAAAGTCGCTCTGTCGATGGCCGAGTTTATCGGTGGCCCGGACCGCGACTTGGTAGGTGCCAGGGCGGGGATTTCGAAAAGGGTACCGCCACGCGACCCAGGAGTAGGGGGAGGGGGTGGGGTCCAGGGTGGCTGCGACCCAGCGTTTTCCCCCGTCAAAAGAGAGGTCCACCTCGCGAATCCCGTTATACCCCCCGAAGGCCATGCCGCGGAAGGTGTACGTTTTAGTGAGGGTGTTGTAGGGACCGGGGGCGTCAATACGGGAGCTGACCTTGATGAATCCATCATCGGTCCAGCTTTTCTGCTGCCAATACCCCTTGAAGTCATAATCAAGCAGTTCTATTTTAGTGAGCCATTTTACGTTCTTGATGCCATAGACCCCGGGGACGACGGCACGCAGGGGAAACCCATGTTCCTGGGGCAGGGGTTTACCATTCATTTCATAGGCCAGAAATACGTCATAGTTCATAGCGCGATCAAAAGTAATGCTATCCGAATAAAGATCCGCGCCGTATAGCGCAACATCTTCGACGGAGCGATGGGGTCGCGCTTCCTCGATGAGGCTTTTCAGCGTGACCCCTTTCCAGACGGCATTGCTGATTAAGTCGCCGGCGACCTCATTGTCAATACACTGCAGGGTGACCATTTTCTCCATCGCGGGCCGTTTAAGGATATCCTGATAGGAGAGCCTTAACGGTTTTTCAACGCGTCCTGACAGTTCAAGGGACCAGGCGGCGGCCTCAAGATGAGGCGGTCTTGAATAGTTGACCGTATAGAAAAGTTCATTGGGGGTAATGAATGGGGTCTCTTTGGGGGGAAGGGACAAAAACTTCTTCATGACGAAATTGGCGGCAATGACCTCTCGACTGACCAGGGAGGAGGCGATGCCCAGGCCCGCGTACTGAAGAAACTTCCTTCTCGTCATTTTCATGGCAAAAATTATAGTGAGAACGAGGGGGTATTTCAACTGACAGGGTAAATCGTTGTTGAATCAGTTTTATTTTTCAGATCAATCTAAAAAACGGATGCCAAAGATGAAACGGGCCGAAAGAGTTATCCTGATTAACCCATGGGGAAAAGGGCTGGTAAAGTCTAAGGAATGGAGTGCTTCGTGAACGTTGTTGTGATTGGTGGCGGGGCCGCTGGTTTTTTTGCCGCGTTATCGTGCAAACAACATCATCCCCAATACGCGGTCACCCTCCTCGAAAAATCAGACAAACTGCTTGCGAAAGTAGCGGTGTCGGGAGGAGGACGATGCAATGTCACACATGCCTGTTTTGAAAACAAAGCCCTCTCTGCATTCTATCCGCGAGGGGAAAGACAGCTCAAGAAATTATTTTTTCAAATTAACGCGAAAGATACGGTTCACTGGTTTGAGAGCCGTGGCGTGAAATTAAAAACCGAGGTGGATAACCGAATCTTCCCCGTATCGGATCGTTCACAAACAATCATTGATTGCCTGGTGCGTGAAGCTACCCAATTGGGTGTGGTGATTCAAAAAGGAGTCTCAATTTCCGAGATCAGAAAAAACGGCAGTCGTTTTATCTTAACGTCCAACAATGGAAGCGAAACGAATGCCGATAAAATTATTATCGCTTCAGGAGGTAGTCCAACACTGGCCGGTTTTAATTGGCAGGAGAATCTCGGACATACCATTATTCCGCCTGTCCCTTCGCTCTTTACCTTTAATATGCCCAACGAACCGATAAGAAGCTTGATGGGCGTTTCCACAAACTCCGTTTTATTAAAGATAAAAGGGATTAAAACGCAAAAGGGGAGCGCGCTTCCAGAAAGCGATGGGCCTTTAATGATTACCCATTGGGGGATGAGCGGCCCCGCTGTATTAAAATTATCCGCATGGTGCGCGAGAGAACTCCATGCGATTGATTATAGATTTGAAGTGGTGGTGAATTGGCTGGGGAATAAAAATGAGCA
>CAYRGU010000015.1:0-25526 GCA_964423845.1 uncultured Nitrospirota bacterium | reverse complement strand
ATCGTTACCCGCGATCCCCACAATTTTCTTATCTTTTTGAAGCCGATCCCACAGGGCCAAGTGTCTTTTGGGATAGTCCTGTATGGAGAGAAAAACCTCATCGGGATATTTTTTGTGCGAATAAAGAATATCAGCGAGGAGTTTTGGAAAATGCCATTTTTTATCGACGGAATCATCCAGAACATCATAGATTTCCATGCCGATCAGTTCATTAAACCCCCAATGGGGCCAGCCGTTTGGATGGGCCATCAGAACAATTCCACCCTGCCGTGTAATCTCATCCAGGGTTTGCGCCAGGGTGAAGGGGCGATGATCAAAATAATGGGTGAGGCCGATGGCGAGCAGAGACGGACAAAGGCGGCCGCGACAGTCTTTTCTGATTTCCATCCCCCGAATGACCAGAATCCCCTCGTGCGTCCCCTGGAGGCCTTCCGGGAAGATGCGTGGGGTATCGTGATCCGTCATCATGATGTAAGAAAGCCGGGCTGCTTTGGCCGCGTGGAGGATCTCTTCATAGGTTCCCTGGCTATCGTGGGAGAGGAAGGAGTGGACATGAATGACCCCCCGAAAGTCGTGATAGCCCTGGGGCAGGGGGGTGAGAGATCGCTCGGACTGAAGGTGTGAGATCTCTTTTTTAAGAGATTCGAATACAAAGTGAGGGGTACAGCTTGTTGATGCTGCACCGCCAATAAGCAGCGCGAGTGCGAACCATCCCATCCTCATGAATTGAGTTTATCATAACCGATGCCTACGTGATTTTGTGCCCCTTTATTGATAAGGCGATTGACTTAACCAGGGGATGAACGCCTCTGCGGGAATCGCGTGGCTGATGTAGTGTCCTTGGGCGACGTTACAGCCTAAGGTGGCTAATTGATTCCACACCGCACGGCTTTCCACTGTAAATACTCCCCAAAATTCAGACAAGGGTAATTGGTGTATGGCCTGTCATCATGTCTTGATGTTGCGATGCAAAGACTTTTGCCCGCACTTATGGTATTTTCCCCGGAGATATTTGTCGTGATTTGCGAGGTGACGTTGTGTTGAAACAAACTCATATTTGGCTTCCTGCCTATATGGTCAACGGAATTAAAACCGGGCTGAAGGGGGGGGCCCCTTCCCCGCGCCATATTTTTTTCTGTATGGCCGATCACTACGAGCCTTACTGGGGAAAAGCCCGTCCGGAGGTGGCACTCAAGCGAGTCGAAACCTGGGTGGAGGGGTATCCGAGGATTGCCGAGAGGCATCAAGATGCCGAAGGGCGGTCCCCGAAGTGCACCTTCTTTTATCCCGAAGAAGAGTATGATCCGGCCCTCTTGGATAAACTTGCTGGTTTATGCCGGGCGGGATGGGGCGAGGTTGAAATCCATCTGCATCATGATCAGGATACGTCACTGGGGATGACGGCCAAGCTGAATGGCTTCAGGGAGACCTTGTCAAAAAAGCATGGGCTGCTTCCAAAAGATGCAAAAACTGGGGAGACAAAGTACGCGTTTATTCATGGGAATTGGGCCTTGGACAACTCTCGCAAAGATGGAAGATGGTGTGGCGTTAACGACGAGATCGATATCTTGCTCAAAACAGGGTGCTATGTTGACATGACCCTCCCCTCCGCGCCCAGTGACACCCAGACCCGGAAAATCAACAGCATCTATTACGCAGTGGATGATCCGGACCGCCCCAAATCCCATGATACGGGGGTGGACGCTTGTGTGGGGCGGGTTAACGAAACAGATCTCCTGATGATTCAGGGGCCCCTGACGCTGAACTGGCGACGGAGAAAGTGGGGAATTTTCCCGAGGATTGAGAGCGGCGGCCTCGTTGCAGACAATCCCATTACCCCTCTGCGGATTTCACTTTGGGTGGCGCAGGGGATTCACGTTGTGGGTCGGCCGGAATGGGTTTTCATTAAGGTGTATGGGCATGGTTGTCAGGAAAAACATATGGCGTATCTTCTGTCAGAAGGGTTTGAAACGCTTTTCTCGACTTTGGAACGTGATTACAACGATGGAGAAAATTTCCTGCTCCATTATGTGACCGCCCGGGAGATGTTTAATCTGGTGAAGGCGGCTGAAGCGGGGGAGTCGGGGCCGCCTCAAGATTTTTTTGATTACCGGTTAATTTTTTAAGGGGTTTCCTTTGGAGGAAGTTGTGGCGAGTCACTTTAACAAGCGGGGGTATGCCCGGATGGTGGATGTGGGCTCAAAAGAGCCGACCGACCGCGTGGCCGTTGCCGCAGGCCGGGTGGTCATGAATCCAGCGACGTTAGAACGTATTCAGGCCGGCAGGGTTGAAAAGGGGGATGTCCTGGCGGTGGCGCAGATTGCGGGGATTTCCGGGGCCAAGAGAACCTCTGATCTGATCCCGATGTGCCATCCGTTGATGATTACGGCGGTGGACCTTGAATTCAAAGCCGGTCTGATCTCGAAGGAGAAGGCGGCGATTGAAATTGTGGCGACGGTGAAAACGTCGGGGCAAACCGGGGTGGAAATGGAGGCGCTCACGGCGGTCTGTGTCGCGGCGCTGACTCTCTACGACATGTGTAAGGCGATGGATAAAGAGATGACTATCGGCCCTGTGGGTCTGGTATCCAAATCGGGTGGAAAATCGGGGCCATTCAAACGTGCCGTACCACTGTCATCGGTTGTCTGACCCATTCCGTTGCTGATAGGATGTAAAATATGTTGAAGCAAAACGAAATAGCTCAAGGGGGGGAGAGTCGTCCCCTGATCGATCGGTACCGGCGAGCGATTTCGTATCTCAGGATTTCCATTACGGATCGTTGCAACCTGCGATGCACCTATTGTATGCCGGAAGAGGAGATGGATTGGGTCCCAAAAAGCGAGATCCTCACCTATGAAGAGATGATCAGAATCGTCTCGATCGCGGCGGGGCGCGGGCTTCGGAAGGTCAGGATTACGGGTGGCGAGCCGCTGGTTCGGAGGGGCGTGGTCGATTTTGTCAGGGCGCTGACACAAATTCGGGGGCTGACAGAAGTTGCGATGACGACCAATGGCGTTTTCCTCCCCGAGTCGGCTTCCGATCTCTACCGGGCCGGCTTGCGTCGGATCAATATCAGTCTGGACTCCTTAAATCCGGAGACTTTTGCCAAAATCGTACAGAGGGATATTTTTGACCGGGTCTGGTCTGGTATTGAGGCTGCCGAACGGGCTGGTTTTAATCCGATTAAGATCAATGTGGTGCTCCAGCGTGGGGTGAACGATCATGAAGTCTTGGATTTTGTCCGTCTGACGCAAAGAAAACCGTACCATGTCCGTTTTATCGAATTCATGCCGTGCGCCAACTGGGAGGTTTGGACCCGGACATACAAGCCTTTCACTCCAGTTCGTGAGGAGATTGAGGCCCATTTTGGCCCGTTGATTCCCCTGTCCTCCGAGGAAACGGCGGGCCCTGCGGAGAACTTTCGAGTCTCCGGGGGACACGGTGTTGTTGGTTTTATTCATGCCATCAGCCATGACTTTTGCGGATCCTGCAATCGGATCCGCTTGACGGCCGAGGGCAAAGTCCGCCCCTGTCTCTACTCGGAGATCGCGGTCGATTTCAAGAAGGCCCTTCGTGAAGGGTGCGGGGATGAGGTGATCCATGCGCTTTTGGATCAGGTGCTTTATCTCAAGCCGGAATATCATGAACTGGATATTTTGCCCAGGGAGAAGCGGTTGATCACCATGGTCAATATCGGCGGATAGCCCGACCCGTCTGTTGAAAGGTTGCCCATGAGTCGTATCGTCGTGACGCTGATTACCATAATGATGGCCCTTCTCACGGTCGCGACGATGGTGGCCTTGGTGGTCGAGCAGCGTCGTGGAAAAGAGGTCGAAAGGAAGGCGATGGAGATCGCCGCCCTCTCTCAAGATTCTGCTAAGGATTCTGAAAAAGAATCTCCTGGGGGGATCCCCCCAGATTATAGCCGTTTTAAAATAATTCAGGGGGGAGATGGGAGAGAGATGGTGGTGATCCCGGCGGGTCCCTTCCTGATGGGGAGCGGGCCGGAGGGTGATTTTGACGAGCAGCCTCAACGGGCCGTTTTCCTGGAAGCCTATGCGATGGACAAGTATGAGGTGACCCATGCCGACTATGAACGTTTTGCCAGGATGTTAAAGCGGCCCCTTCCTGTCATTCCCGTGTTTGAGGATGATCTCCGCCTGCTCACCGGGGCGCGTCTTCCGGTGGTGGGGGTGATGTGGGTGGATGCGTTCGCCTACTGTAAGTGGGCGGGGAATCGCCTCCCAACCGAAGCGGAGTGGGAGAAGGCCGCGCGCGGGGAGGAGGGGCGGACCTGGCCATGGGGAAGCCGATTTGATTCCCATCGGGCGAATGGTCGGGGAGAAGAGGATGGCTACAAATATTCCGCGCCGGTGGGACAATATGAGTCTGGAAGAAGTCCTTACGGTCTTTATGATATGTCCGGGAATGTTTCGGAGTGGGTGTCAGATTGGTATGATCAGTTTTATTATAAAAAGGCGCCGTTCAACAATCCACAAGGCCCGGAGGATCCGGACATCAATAAGGTCGTCGTCTACCGGGGCGGCTCCTACAACAGTATCGCGCATGACCTTCGGGCGTCCAAGCGATTTGGGGGGGCGCACCCCGAAAGGGGAGAGAGCTCGGTGGGATTCCGATGCGCACGCGATTTTGACGCCTAAAAGTTGATTCGGCCTGTTGATGGTGGTACTATCCGCCACCTTTTGCCGCCACCTTTTGATCGTCCGGTGAATCGTCCGACAAAATTGTAGCGGGAAATATAGGGTTTTGTTATGCCAAAACTGAAGCTGTTTACAGGAAATTCCAATCCGGCCCTGGCCAAGGATATCTGCGATTATCTGGGTCTCTCCTTGGGGCAGGCGACGGTTTCAACCTTTAGTGATGGGGAAATTCGTGTTCGGATCGAGGAGAATGTCCGCGGGGCCGACGTTTTTCTCGTACAGTCGTTGTCGGATCCGGTGAATACCAACATTATGGAACTGCTGATTATGATCGACGCGCTCAAACGGGCCTCCGTGAAAGAGATCACCGCAGTGATCCCCTATTATTGTTATTCCCGGCAGGATCGAAAAGACCAACCCCGCGTGCCGATTACCGCCCGATTGGTGGCGGATCTGATCGCAACGGCTGGAGCCCGTCGGGTGCTGACGATGGACCTGCATGCCGGGCAGATACAAGGTTTCTTCAGTATTCCTGTCGATCATATTTATGCGACGCCTGTTCTGCTCGAGTACTTCCGTAAAAAGAAGTTTAACGACCTGGTCATTCTTTCTCCAGATGCGGGGGGGGTGGAGCGGTCCCGGGCCTTTGCGAAGCGAATGGATGTGGGGCTTGCCATTGTCGATAAGCGGCGAGAGGGGCCCAATCGAACGAAGGTGATGAATATTATCGGGGATGTGGCGCAAAGGGATGTCCTGATTCTGGATGACATGATTGATACTGCGGGGACCATCACGCAGGCTGCCGCTGCCGCAAAAGCGAAGGGATGCGGACAGATCTTGATTGGTTGTACCCACCCGATTCTTTCTGGGCCGGCCTTACAGCGGCTTAATGATTCCCCTGTGGAGGATGTGGTCGTGACCAACACCATTCCCCTGAAGGGGAAAGACGAGCTCTGCAAGAAGATCTCGGTGTTGTCCGTGGCCTCCCTTCTGGGAGAAGCGGTTAAAAGAATTTATGAGGAGCGATCGTTAAGCTCGCTCTTTGTTTAGCAGGAGGACGAATAAGCCTGTCCACGTGATATTTTTCGAAGATGTGGAGAAGGGAAACGGTTGTCGTTGGGGGAGTCGTGATGCAAAGAGTAGAATTTGAGGCTGATCTTCGGTCAGCGGTAGGGAAAGGTGTGGCACGTCAGTTAAGAATGAAGGGGCTTGTTCCCGGCGTGATTTATCGTGCTGGGAGCTCGACCCTTTTGTCGTTGGAGCTCAAAGCTGCCAGACGGGTTGCACGTGCCCTCTCCGGGGCCCTGCTGTCCGTGAAAATTTCTGGAGAAGAGACGGCCCGTGTGAGCATTCTCCGGGAGGTTCAACGGGATCCGATCTCTCGTGAAGTTTTACATATCGATCTCTTCGAGGTCTCCTTGACGGAGCCGATCAGGGTTCGGGTTGCACTTGAAATCATCGGGGGTGTGCCGGTAGGGGTGAAAGACGGGGGGAGTTTGCAGCATCACCTTAGAGATCTTGAAATTCGATGCCTCCCCGGGCTCATCCCGGATCAGATTTCCGTGGACGCCTCTTCCTTGAAAATGGGGGAGGGAATCCATGTTAGAGAGATTCCTTTGGATGCTGGCATTGAAGTGCTTTCCGATCTGAACCAGGCGGTGGTTTCTGTGATCGCTCCGATTACCGATGCCAAGCTTGAGGCATTGCTTGCGACGGGGCCCAAGGAGGCCAAGGAGCCGGAGGTTCTCACGAAGAAGGAACCCAAAGAGGCGGTGGCCGATGGGAAGGAAGGGAAGCCGGAGGCCAAGGGGAAAGAGGTTAAAAAATAGGTTAATCCAGCCTGGCCTGTTGATTTGTGATAAGACAATTCTTCAGGCGTGAGGGTTTGTAGCCCACGCAGGGTTCCGCGTCATGATCGGGGCGTCAATCTGGGCGTTTTGTGGGTGTGAAGGTCATCGTCGGATTAGGTAACCCGGGTAAGGCGTATGAGGCGACCCGGCACAACGTCGGTTTCTGGATTGTGGCCTCTTTTGGAAAACGGCATGGCGTGGTCATCGCGAAGGATGCTTCTTCGGCTCATCTGGGGCAGGGACGGCTCAATGCCCCCTCGGGGCCGGTCGATTTTCTCTTAGTTAAACCCATGGCGTTCATGAATCGGAGCGGTGTCCCTGTCGGTCGGATCCTTGAGGCGTTTAATATCCCTGTTGCCGATCTGATTGTGGCGCATGATGATCTTGATTTGGAATGTGGCCGTATCCGTATCCGTACACGAGGTCGATCCGGAGGACATCGGGGGGTTGACTCCATCATCGATCAGATCGGTTCGGATCGATTCCTTCGCTTGAAGATCGGGATCGGGAGAGACCCGGCGGTAGATCCCGCAGCGTATGTCTTGACCCCCTTTCGGGTCGAGGAAGAAGAACTTGTCCTTGCGGCCGTTCAACGCGGGACGGAAGCGCTGGACCTTCTTTTGACCGGTCAGATTGCGACCGCCATGAATTGTTATCATCCCCTCCGGTAAGGGCCTGTATTTAATAGCGTGGGAACTGAAGCATGTCTGTGAATTGTGGTTTGGTGGGTCTTCCCAATGTAGGGAAGTCGACGATTTTTAATTCGCTGACGCAGGCCAATGCGGCGGTGGCGAATTACCCCTTCTGCACCGTCTCTCCCCATGTTGGCATGGTGGCTGTTCCAGATGACCGACTGGATCGGTTGGCAGCCCTTTATCAGCCAAAGAAGGTGACCTCCCCAGTGTTGGAGGTGGTGGATATTGCGGGTCTGGTGAAAGGGGCGAGCCAGGGGGAGGGCTTGGGGAATCAGTTTTTAAGCCACGTCCATGGGGTCGACGCGTTGGTGCATGTCGTGCGCTGTTTCGATGACTCGGAGATTATCCATGTGAATGGGGAGGTCAATCCCAAACTGGATATCGAAATTGTTGAAACGGAATTAATCTTAAAAGATTTGGAACTGGTTGAGCATCGGCTGACCCGATTAGAAAAGAAGGTCAGGGCTGGAGAAAAGGCGGCAGTCCAGGAAGCGGAACTGATTCAACACCTGAAGGAGACCCTCTCAAAAGGGGAGACGGCGGCTTCCTCTCCCGTCGCGTCGGGCGGCCATCTTTTTGTGAAAGAAATGCTGACGGCGAAACCGATGCTTTATGTGGCGAATTTGGCGGAGCAGGACCTGGAGAAAGGGAATGCCTACTCGGAGTGTGTGCAGAAAATTGCGATCGAGCGGGGTGCGGAGTCCGTTTTAATGAGTGGCAAGATTGAGTCGGAGCTTGCCACGTTGTCCCCGGAGGAACAGACCCTGTTCCTTAAGGAGTTGGGTCTTTCCGAGTCGGGCATTGCCCGTTTGGCACGCGCCTGCTACCGGCTTTTGGGGCTGATTACGTTCTTTACCGTGGGTGAGGATGAAGTCAAGGGGTGGACGATTCAAAGGGGAACCACGGCCTGCGCTGCGGCAGGAAAGATCCATTCGGATATTGAAAGAGGTTTTATCCGGGCGGAGGTTTTTAGATATCAGGATTTAATGGCCTGTCATGATCCTAAAAAAATTAAAGAAGATGGACTTTTAAGGCTGGAAGGAAGAGAATACCCGGTTCAGGATGGGGATTGCATCTATTTCAGGTTTAACGTTTAATCTCGGGAGAAAGGGGTGTTCATGAGTGCTTATGAAACAATATTTGTGATCAAGGGATCGCTGACCGACGAGGAAGGTGTCGAGGCCGTTGAAAAAGTGAAGTCGATCATCCAGCGCACGGGAGGGGAAGTGTCGGCCCTTGAGAATTGGGGTCGAAGAAAGTTGGCTTATGAAGTCAAAAAGGAAAAACGCGGGATCTACATCATCCTCCATTTTAAGAGCGAGGCGGCGACACGGGCGGATCTGGAACGCAATTTTCGACTGATCGGATCGGTGATTAAGTTTATGATTGTGAAAATCGAGATGGAGCAGCTCGGCAAGATCGCACCGCTGAAAGAAGAAAAACCGATTTCTCTTCGATAAGGAGAAGGTGAAATGGTCAGTTTTAACAAGGTGATTTTAATCGGCAATCTCACGAAAGATCCGGAGGTTCGCTATATCCCCAGTGGGACCGCAGTGGCCACGCTCGGTCTTGCGGTGAACCATCGCTATAAGCAGGGAACCGAGATGAAAGAAGAGGTTTGCTTTATCGACGTAGTCGTGTTCGGAAAGCAGGCCGAGAACAGCGGTCAGTACTTGAGCAAGGGACAGGCGGTGATTGTCGAAGGGCGTCTGCAGCAGCGCCGCTGGGAGACAGAGGATGGCCAAAAACGGGCGAAGCATGAGGTGGTCGCGCAGGGCATCCGCTTCATGCCGAAGCGTCAGGGTTCTGAAGGAGGCGATAAGGGAGAGTTTTCCATCGAGGAGGGGGGCGAGGAGGTGCCATTTTAATCTGGCGCTTGCCCATTAGCGGGTTGTTGAAAAATCCATAGAATGACTCTTTCAAAATCTGTTAGAGACTTAAAGAACATCAGGAAGCATCATAAGGAGAAGAGGGGTGGAGAATACATTTTCTCAAAAGAAACGTTCGTGCCGGTTCTGTATGGAAAAAAGGGATGGGATTGACTATAAAGAGATTCAGACCCTCAAGAATTTTCTGACTGAACGGGGAAAAATTGTTCCAAGACGTATTTCCGGGAATTGTTCAATGCATCAGCATTCCCTCACCAGCGCGGTGAAGCGGGCGAGAAACATTGCCTTCCTGTCTTTTTCTGAAGATCGATAGTCCGAGAAAGATTGCCAGGCCTGGGTCGGGGCGGCTTATTGTTGCCGCCCTCATAGCGCATTCCCGTCTTCTCGACTCCAACCCGAACGCTTCATCCCCACGCGGGAACGTTCAGAGGTCTCGCCCCGTTTGAAAAATACCCTCAAAAGTACCGGCCCATCTTTACTGCGGTCCATGGCGATGGCTCTGGGGCTGTGGCTTCTTTCCCCGGCGATGACGCAGGCCTTCGAGGTGAAGGTTGTGGAGGTGGTGGATGGAGATACCATTCGACTTGCGAGTGGGGATCGGGTTCGCTATTTAGGGATTGATACGCCGGAGGCAAGAATCCGGGTCAATGGCCAATGGGTGGATCGGCCTCAACCGTATGCGGAGGCTGCGACTGCGTACAATCGGGCCTTAGTAGAAGGCAAGACTGTTCGTATGGAGCTTGATCCCAGTGAGTTTACGGACCGTTATGGACGTCTGCTGGCGTATGTTTTTGTCGGGGACCTGTTTGTGAATGAAAAAATGCTTGAGCGTGGTTTGGCGAAGGTCTATTTTATTGGGCCGCATCGCCAATATCGGGATCTCTTTGAAAAGGCCGCAGAAGAGGCGAGGCAACATCGGCGGGGGATCTGGTCAAAAGAGGACTAAACAGGTTTGTTGAAAAAGTCCCGCCATGGATTTTTCAACGACGGAGAGAGAAAGGCGGGACTTTTGCTCTCCTCCTACTGACTTTTCAATGGCCGGTCTTCGTCCGATCTTAGGCCACCTGAAGACCGGCGAAGCCGTCTGTCGTGTTGATTCAATGGATGGGGATGGGGTATCTTGGCGGCCAGAGGGGGGCCGGTCGGCGATGGCCATGACGGTGAAGGCGAAGACAAGGGAAAGAAGGCCCGTTTCTTTGAAAATGGCGTTACTGGAGAAATCTAAAGAGGTTGATCTGCTGCGCCGTATTGCGGAGTCGATCAGCTCGAATCTGAATTTAGAGCAGGTCCTGACGGAAACCGTCGAAAGGGTGGTTGAGGTCATCCAGGCGGATGCCTGCCTGATTTATCTCCTCAATGCGAACGACAGGGAGCTGGTGCTTTGCGCCTCCAAGAATCCGCACCCTAAACTGATCGGGCGCATTCGCCTGGAGGTGGGGGAAGGGATCACGGGTTGGGTGGCCCGGGAAAAGCGCGCCGTCGCGATTCCCAAAGACGCTGACAGCGATCCCCGTTTCGCGTTTTTTCATCATCTCCCTGAAGATCGTTATCAGGCCTTTTTATCCGTCCCGATTATCAACCGTGGGCAGGTGAAGGGGGTCATCAACGTCCAGCACAAAGAGGCCTACCCGTATTCACAGGGGGAGATTTCCCTGTTGACGACCCTGGGGCATCAGGTTGGGGGCGCCATTGAGAATGCACACTTGTATGAAGAAATGAAAAAAAAGGCGCTCCAGATTGAGACCCTTTCCCGGGTCAGTCATACGATTACTTCGAACCGATACCTTGAGGAGATATTGAACTTAATCGTCACCATGACCGCCAGTATGATGAACTCGAAGATCTGCTCGATTATGATCCTGGATGAAAAGAAAGAATGGCTGAAAATTGTGGCGACCCAGAGCTTGAGCGAGGCGTATCGTCAAAAGGGGAACGTCAAGGTGGGAGAGAGCGTGTCGGGTCGTGCCGTGAAGGAGCAGCGGGTGATTTGTGTTTTAGACGTCCGACGAGATCCCATCTATAGTTTTCCCGACCTTGCCAGAAAAGAGGGGCTTTGCTCATTGCTCTCCATCCCGATGATGGTAAAAAATCGGGTGGTTGGGGTGATCAATAGCTATACCTCTTTGGAACACCGATTTTCACAGGAAGAGATCGATATCTTGAGGGCGGTGGCGAACCAGGCTGCGGTGGCGATTGAAAACACGTCGCTTCTGGAGCAGGCCGCGCTCATGCGGGAGGCCCTGGAAACGCGTAAGGCGATCGAGCGTGCCAAGGGCATTCTCATGCAACAGGAGAAGATCAAGGAAGAGGATGCGTTTCATCTCATCCAGAGAAAGAGTATGAATCACCGCAAGTCGATGCGGGAAGTGGCCGAGGCCATTATTCTGGTGGCGGAGATTCACACGCGCTAAGGACGAAGGGGCATCAGATGTCTTGTCTGCAAAACGATTCAAACTTAATCTGGCTTGATCTGGAGATGACCGGTTTAGAGCCAAATCTGCACACCATTGTGGAGATTGCGACGCTGGTTACGGATAGCCAGCTCAATGTCCTGGCGGAGGGGCCGGCGTTGGCCATTTATCAGGATGAGAAGACGCTGTCTGGTATGGAGAAGTGGAGTCGGGATACCCACACCAAATCGGGCCTTTTAAAACGGGTGCAATCCTCAAAAATCTTAATGGCGGAGGCCGAGGCCCAGACCCTTGCGTTCGTTCGCCTTTACGTGCCGGAGAAAAAGTCACCGCTTTGTGGCAACTCCATCAGCCATGACCGGCGATTTTTGGAACGCAATATGCCGAAACTTTTTTCCTACCTTCATTACCGCAACATCGATGTGAGCACACTCAAAGAGTTGGTGCGGCGGTGGTATCCGCAGGGTCCAACCCCGCCGGTCAAGAAAGGCCACCACCTCGCACTGGACGATATCCGGGAATCGGTGACCGAACTGGTGTTTTATCGGGAGCGTTACTTTATTCCCTTATCCGGCGTATCCCGCTGAAACCGGTCCTTCAATTTGACCTCTATCCCGCATCTGTGGTAAAAACGGGGGGCTTTTCGCTCTGAACCCTGTGAATTTATGAGGAAGCGGAGCGTGAATTTATGAGGAAGCTGAGCGGGGTCTGTTTGGTTCTGTTTTTTTTCTGGTTTTTTGTATTGTAAGACCGGATATTTTGGGGGTTTTAGCGGCTGCTTTGCGGGGCACGGTAAAACGTAATTTTCTCGTAATTTTCTATGGAGGGGATCATTAAACTGACTGGCGCACAGATTCTCATTGAGTGTCTTAGAGCGGAAGGGGTCAAGACTGTTTTTGGCTATCCCGGTGGGGTGAATCTTCCAATTTTCGATGCGTTTTACGATGAGAAAGAGATTGAAATGGTCCTCTGCCGCCATGAGCAGGGGGGAACCCACATGGCCGAGGGGTATGCCAGGGCCACGGGAAAACCGGGGGTGGTTTTAGTGACCTCTGGACCGGGGGCAACCAACACGGTGACGGGTCTTGTTGATGCCTACATGGATTCGACTCCCTTGGTGGTGATTACTGGACAGGTCCCCACGCACTTGATCGGCAATGATGCCTTTCAAGAGGCGGATGTGGTGGGCATTACGCGCCCCTGTACGAAATATAATATTTTGGTGAAGGATGTGAACGACCTGGCGCGGGCGATCAAGGAGGCGTTTTATATCGCCTCATCCGGGAGGCCGGGTCCGGTCCTTCTGGATCTCCCCAAGGATGTGATTTTGGCCAAGGCCGAATTCCAGTATCCAGACCAGGTGTACATTCGAAGCTATTCCCCTGCGGGCCGGGGCAATAAGTGGCAGATTAAACAGGCGGCCCAGGAGATATTAAAGGCGAAACGGCCGATCCTCTATGGGGGGGGAGGGATCCTGGCCTCTGGGGCCTCTCCTGAAGTTCGCGAACTTGCCGAGTTGTTACGATGTCCTGTGACGTTAACCGTGATGGGCCTTGGCGCCTTTCCCGGAACACATCCCCTTTCTTTGGGAATGCTGGGGATGCATGGCACCTACCCCGCCAATATGGGGATGCATCATGCGGATCTCATCATTGCCATTGGTGCCCGTTTTGACGATCGCGTCACCGGTCGTCTGGATGCCTTTGCCCCTTTGGCCAGAATTGTTCATATTGATATCGATCCGACCTCCATTCACAAGAATATCCCGGTTCAGGTTCCGATTGTTGGAGACGCAAAACTGGTGCTTCAGGATTTAAACACCATTCTGAAGACGTCGGTGAATGGCTCTTCCGGTGGCTCTTCCGGTGGCTATTCTGACTGGTGGAAGGAGATTGAGGTCTGGAAAAAAGAGCACCCCTTAGGCTACCAACAGGGGGAGAAGATTATTAAGCCTCAATATGTCATTGAGAAGATTTATCAGGCCACGGGGGGCAATGCAATTGTTGCCACGGATGTGGGGCAGCATCAGATGTGGACGGCCCAGTATTATCAGTTTGACCGCCCTCGGACCTTCCTTAATTCAGGCGGTCTCGGGACGATGGGATATGGTCTTCCCGCCGCCATCGGCGCGCAGAAAGCCTGCCCTGACGCTCTGGTGGTTTGCATTTCGGGAGATGGCGGCATTGTGATGAACATTCAGGAGCTGGCCACGGCGGTTCAGTATAAGCTTCCCATCAAGGTGGCGATTATCAATAACAAATATTTGGGTATGGTGCGCCAGTGGCAGCAACTTTTCTATCATGGAAGATACTCCTCCAGTCATATGGGAGATTCTCCTGATTTTGTGAAATTGGCAGAGGCCTTTGGGGCGGTGGGGCTCCGCGCCACCGAGGTTGGCGAGGTGGACGCCGTGCTTCAAACGGCCCTCTCTGTCGACACCCCGGTGGTCATCGATTTTCAGGTGGCCCAGGAAGAGAACTGCTATCCCATGATTCCTGCGGGTGCGGCGCATCATGAAATGGTCTTTGCCGATCCGGAAAAAACAGCCTCTCCTTCGGGTGATAAAAAAGAAGAAGAGCGGGTGGATGGCGTTTTGACCGCGTAATCTTTCCGTCGTTGGGCCTCGATGCAGCATATTGTTTCTGTTTTAGTTGAAAATAAATTTGGGGTTCTTTCCCGGGTCTCCGGTCTTTTCTCGGGGCGCGGGTTCAACATTGAGAGCCTCTGTGTGGGGCCGACCCTCGATCCTACCGTTTCATTGATGACGATTGTCACCCAGGGGGATGATCGCATTTTGGAGCAGGTCACCAAGCAACTCAATAAGTTGATTGATGTGATTAAAGTGGTTGATCTGACCGAACAGGAACATATTGAGCGAGAGACGGCGCTCATCAAAGTGAATGCCCGGATGGAGGATCGTGCCGAGGCATTGAGGGTGGTCGATATTTTTCGGGGTCGCATTATCGACTCCACGGCAAATACCTATACCGTCGAAGTGACGGGAGATATTCGAAAAATTGATGCGATGATTGATCTCTTAAGGCCGCTTGGGATCAAAGAATTGATTCGCACGGGCCGGATCGCGATTGCCCGCGAGGAAGGAAAGGCTGCTGCGGTCAGAGAGGAAAAAAAAGGGGTCTCTCGATAAAGCGGGTTAAATCGATGACAGGAGGAGATATGAAGATTTATTACGATCAGGACGCCGATCTTTCCGTACTTGCGGGACAGAAAATTGCCATTATCGGGTATGGCAGCCAGGGGCATGCCCATGCCTTGAATTTAATCGACAGTGGAATCCAGGTCTGTGTGGGATTGAGAGAGGGCCCGTCCTGGGACAAGGCGACGCGCGCCGGGCTTAAGGTGATGCCCGTTGCCGATGCCGTGGCCAAGGCGGATATTGTGATGATCTTAACCCCCGATGAGGCCGGAGGGGATTTGTATCAAACCGAGATTGCCCCCCATTTAAAAAAGGGGGCGCGGTTGGCCTTTGCGCATGGGTTTAATATCCATTTCGGGCAGATTGTGCCGAGGCGCGACATGGATGTTTTTATGGTGGCGCCCAAGGGGCCGGGACATCTGGTCCGCGCGGAGTTTACCAAAGGAAGCGGCGTGCCGATGCTCATTGCCATTCATCAAGATCCCTCCGGGAAGGCGCGGCCTATGGCGCTTGCTTATGCCAAAGCGATTGGCGGGACCCGTGCGGGCGTCCTGGAAACCAATTTTAAGGAAGAGACGGAAACCGATCTTTTTGGAGAACAGACTGTCCTCTGTGGGGGGCTTACGGCGTTGATTATGGCGGGCTATGAAACGTTGGTCGAGGCCGGATATTCCCCGGAGATGGCCTATTTTGAGTGCCTTCATGAGGTGAAGCTGATTGTAGACCTCATCTATGAGGGAGGCATTTCCAATATGCGCTATTCCATCTCCAATACGGCCCGCTATGGCGACCTCACGCGGGGTCCGAGGATCGTGACGTCTGAAACCAAAAAGGAAATGAAGGCGATCCTCGAAGAGATTCAGAGCGGGCGTTTTGCCAGGGAATGGGTTTTGGAAAACAGGGCGCGCCGCCCCGTGTTTAACGCACTGGTAAAACGGGGAGAGGGCCACCCGATTGAAGCGGTGGGAGAGCGGCTTCGCGCCATGATGCCCTGGCTGAAGAAGGATCGTCTGGTGGATGTCACGAAAAACTGACGAACGGCTAACGTCAAGGGGGTTCATCCCGTAGCGGACCGGACTCGATTTGGGTTGGGTGCGGCGGTTTTTTTTAACGATGTTTGAGGTGTCGGTGGGCGCAGAGAAGCAGTTTCCGGTGGCGAAAGAAGGGTTTGTTTTTATCGGGATGGGGCTTGTCCTCTCCCTGTTGAGTTTCATTTATCTTGGGCGGGGTACTGCGCTTGGTTTTGGGGTTGTTACCGCTTTTTGTATTTATTTCTTTCGAGATCCGAGGCGGGTTGTTCCAGAGGGAGAAGGGCTTCTCGTCTCTCCGGGAGACGGCGTCGTCGTGGATGTTTCCCAGGTTAACGAGGATCGTTATCTGAATCAGCCTGCCATTAAAATCAGCATCTTTTTAAACGTTTTTGATGTGCATATCACCCGGATCCCCGTGACGGGGAAAATCGTTGGCATTTTCTACAACGCGGGTCGGTTTTTTGCCGCCAATGTGCCGAAAGCCTCTCTGGAGAATGAGCAGAATGCCGTGATGCTGGAGACCCCTTCGGGCCGGCGTATCGTTTGTGTTCAAATCGCGGGATTGATCGCAAGGAGAATCGTCTGCTGGGTCAAAAATGGGACCCCGATGTCTCATGGCGATCGGTTTGGACTGATACGATTTGGATCGAGGGTGGATCTTTTCCTTCCCGTTGATGCGGTGGTAAGGGTCTCAAAGGGAGAGCGGGTCCGTGGGGGGGAGACGATTGTGGGAGTCGTAAAATGAAATTAAAGATGGCCTTGAAGAAGAAGCCAAAAATAAAAGAACTCCGGAGAAAGGGGATTTATATTATCCCCAATTTATTCACCACCGGAAATATTTTTTGCGGCGTTTTTTCTGCGATTTCATCCATGAAAGGAGACTTTGAGGTGGCGGCCATGGCCATTGTCATCGCCGCGATTTTTGATTCTCTGGATGGAAAACTCGCCCGTTTGACCCACACCACCAGTCGGTTTGGCGTGGAGTATGACTCGCTGTCTGATCTGGTCTCTTTCGGGGTGGCCCCCGGACTGTTGGTCTATGCCTGGGCCCTCAATTCACAGGGGCGTCTCGGGTGGGTTGCTGTTTTTCTCTTTGTTGCCTGTGGCGCGCTTCGGCTGGCCCGGTTTAACCTTCAGGTTGCTGGACCGGAGAGCAAAGATTTTGTGGGGCTTCCGATTCCCGCTGCCGCTGGTTTTATCGCAACACTGGTGATCTTGGATGAGTCGGACCTCTTTGTGCGTCAGGAGATCCGTCCTGCCCTGGTGATGAGCATGACGTATATCCTGGCGTTTCTCATGGTGAGCGCGATCCGATATCGGAGTTTTAAAGAATTCAATCTCAAGGATCGTAAGCCGTTCAGTCTTTTGGTGAGTCTGGTTCTTCTCTTTTTTGTTTTTGTGAATATCCCCCAGGTCATCCTCTTTGTTTTGTTTTCTATTTATTGCCTGTCGGGCCTCTTTGAGAAACCGCTGGTCTGGATTTATCGGGTGATGCGAGGGGTGCCTCGTGAGGAGGCCCCGTCCGAACCGGTTCCTGGAGATCTTTCCGAAGATATCGAAGACAAAGAGATTCTGCTTAAGCATAAGTAACTGGTTATTCTGCTACCGTCATGCCCCGCATTGTAAAAATATTTGATACGACCCTACGGGATGGGGAGCAATCTCCTGGCGCCACGATGAATGTGGCCGAGAAGCTGACCCTTGCCAAGCAGTTGGCCCGATTGGGGGTGGATGTTATCGAGGCGGGGTTTGCCTACAGCTCCTCCGGAGATTTTGAGGCGATTCGCACGATTGCCGGGGAGGTCGAAGGCCCCGTCATCTGCAGCCTGGCCCGCGCGAAGGGGGCCGATATTGATCGGGCCTGGGAGGCATTGAAGGGCCGACAGAACATTCGAATCCACACGTTTCTATCCACCTCCGATATCCATTTGAAGTATCAGTTTCGACTGACCCGGGCAGAGGCGTTAAAGCGGGCCGTGGAGATGGTGGCTCATGCGCGAGGCTATGTTGAGGATGTTGAATTCTCCCCGATGGATGCGACCCGGTCGGACGCGACCTATCTGTGTGAGGTGTTGGAAGCGGTCATTGCCTCTGGGGCGACCACGGTGAATATCCCGGATACGGTGGGCTATACCACGCCTCAAGAATTTGGCAAGCTCATTCGACTCATTCGCAAACGGGTTCCCAATATCCGTCAGGCGATTATTTCAGTCCATTGTCACAACGATCTGGGGCTTGCCGTGGCCAATTCGTTGAGCGCCGTTTACGCCGGGGCAGGCCAGGTGGAATGCACCCTGAATGGCATTGGAGAGCGCGCGGGAAATGCGGCGATGGAAGAGGTGGTGATGTCGCTTAGAACGCGGCGTGATCTGTTTCGCGCAGACACCCGGATTGTCACGGAAGAGATCTTAAAGACAAGCCGGTTAGTCAGCCATATTACAGGCATGGTGGTCCAGCCGAATAAGGCGGTGGTGGGGGCCAATGCCTTCGCGCATGAATCTGGCATCCACCAGGACGGCCTTCTCAAAGAGAAAACCACCTATGAAATCATGCGTCCAGAAGCCGTGGGGGCGGGCCAAACGCATCTGGTTCTGGGAAAACATTCTGGCCGTCACGCCTTTAAGGAAAGATTAGAAGAGTTGGGGTATCGGCTCAGCGAAGAGGGTTTAGATAAGGCGTTTGAGCGGATGAAGCAGCTTGCGGACCATAAAAAAGAGATTTTTAAGGAGGACCTGGAGGCGATTATTTCGGAGGAGATCGATCGTCCCGATGAGAAATATCAACTCCTTTCCCTTCATGTACAAGGCGGTACGACGACTGCGCCCGTCGCCACCCTTACACTTGCGATTGAGGGCAAGACCCTTCACTCTTCCGGGACGGGAGATGGTCTGGTGGATGCCGCCTACCGCACGATTTCGGAAATGACCCAAACGAAAAGCCGACTCCTCTCCTATAATGTCAAAGGCATTACGGGGGGGACCGATGCCTTGGGCGAAGTGACCGTCACGGTTGAGCAAGAAAATAAAGTGGCGATGGGCCATGGGGCGGATACGGACATTATTGTCGCCTCGGTGCGGGCTTATCTGAACGCGCTGAATAAGCATGCGGCACGTGCGGTGCGGGGGGATTCCCCGGTCTCCAGGGTGGGGTTGATTTAGCAGGTTGTTGAAAGGGTTGCGCACAACCCTGCGCTGGGCGCGGCCCTTGCGAGGGGTGCGACCCCTGCGCGGGGCGACGTGAGCCCCTGTAGAATGAGGATGGACGTATGATGGTGAAACCCAAAAAAATTGCCGTTTTCCCAGGGGATGGGATTGGGGGAGAGATTATCCCCGAAGCTCTTTCTGTCCTGAACGTGATTGGCGAGAAGTTTGGCCGTCGGTTTGAATTTCAAGAGGGACTTGTCGGAGGCGTGGCCTTCGATCATTTTGGAGAGCCGCTTCCTTCGGCCTCTTTAAAGTTGGCCTTGGAGGCTGATGCCGTTTTACTTGGGGCCGTGGGCGGGCCCAAGTGGGAGGGTCTTGATTACGCCTCTCGTCCGGAACGGGCCCTTTTGGGCCTGCGTGGGGCGTTGGGCCTTTACGCCAATCTGCGTCCGGCCCGACTCTTCCCGATGTTGGCCGAGGCGTCCACATTAAAACCGGATGTGATCGCAGGGATTGATATTTTGGTGGTCCGCGAGCTGACGGGAGGCATCTATTTTGGGACACCTCGGGGCGTGGAGAAAATTGAGGGGGGAGAACGCGGGGTCAATACGGCAGTTTATACCACCGTCGAGATTGAACGAATCGCGCGGGTGGCCTTTGAAAGCGCCCGGCGAAGAAATAGAAAAGTGACCTCCGTCGATAAGGCCAATGTATTGGAGGTGACAGAGCTGTGGCGGCGTGTGGTCACCCGGGTTCACAACGATTATCCAGACATCACCTTATCGCACATGTATGTGGACAACTGCGCCATGCAGCTCATTCGCAATCCGAGGCAATTTGATGTGGTGGTCACCACGAATCTGTTTGGTGATATTCTCTCCGACGAGGCCGCCATGCTGACCGGTTCCATTGGAATGCTCCCCTCGGCCAGTCTGGGCGGCACCCCGGGTGATTTAAGTCTGAAGGGGATGTACGAGCCGATTCATGGAAGCGCCCCTGACATTGCGGGACAAGACATTGCCAATCCGATTGCCACCATTTTATCCGCCGCCATGATGTTGGACTATAGTTTTGGATGGTCCAAAGAGGCCCTGGCCATTGAGCGGGCTGTTTTAGCGGTCCTGGAAAAGGGGTATCGTACCCTCGATATTTACGCGGAAGGAACCCAAAAGGTGGGGACCCGCGAGATGGGACGGCAGATCGTTTCGCAATTGAAGGGGGAGGCTTGAATTGAGGGCAGCATGTCTTTTTTAACGAGAAAAGAGCGTTACGTGGTTGCCGTGATGGGGGCGACTGGCGCGGTGGGGCAGGAGATGGTGGACATTCTGGAAGAGCGCAAGTTCCCCGTCTCGGAACTTCGTCTCCTGGCGTCGGAGCGTTCCGAGGGATCGATGATCTCATTTGGTGACCAGGAGATTCGGGTTCAGAAACTGACGGAGAAGTCCTTCGACGGTGTCGATATCGTCCTTGGCGCCACCGATAGCGCGCTCGCCCGCACATTTACGCCAATGGCCGTTCATTCAGGGGCTGTGGTGATTGACAATTCAAGCGCTTACCGGATGGCGCCGGAGGTTCCTCTGGTGGTTCCCGAGGTGAATGGTCATCTCCTGGCAACCCATCAGGGAATTATCGCGAATCCCAACTGTGCCGCGGCCCAGTTGGTTGTGGCGTTGAAACCGCTGCACGATGCCGCCCAGATCCGCCGTGTTGTAGTGACGACCTTTCAGGCGGTCTCGGGGACAGGCAAGGAAGCGATGGAAGAGCTCATGGATCAGACGCGGGCCATTTTATCTTTCCAGGAGGTGGTCTGTCGGGTCTATCCCGTTCAAATTGCCTTTAATTGCATCGTCAACTGGGAATGCGATGCGGTGAGCGGGGATACCGAGGAGGAAATAAAGATCGTCAATGAAACCAAAAAGATGATGGGGGACGATCAAATTCAGGTGACCGCGACCACTGTTCGTGTCCCCGTTTTCCGCGCTCATTCGGAGGCGGTGAATGTGGAGACTCTGCGGAAGTTATCGGTCCGTGACGTTCGAGCCCTTCTCGCGGACGCCCCGGGTGTGACCCTGATGGACGATCCTTCGCGCAAGCTCTATCCAACGCCCCTGGATGCTGCAGGACGCGATGCGGTCTATGTGGGGCGAATCCGGGAAGACGTCTCCATCCCCAACGGCATCCATCTTTGGGTGGTGGCCGATAACCTTAGGAAAGGGGCCGCGCTCAACGCCGTGCAAATCGCAGAGGCGCTGATCCGATAGAGGATGGCGGGCTAAAAAATTGCCGGCCTCTCTCATCGGTTTTGCAACAACGCGAGAGGGAAATGTGAGTGGAAGAGAGCTATCGATTGGCCCACCAGCGGGCTCATCCCGGGGTTTTAATTCTGGGTGATGATGGCCATAGCCTTTACATGAACGTTCAGGCCAAGGAGATTCTGGAGGCCATCGCGCCCACAAAACGTCGGTCTCGTGCCACGCCACTTCAGAATCTCCCGCCGGTGGTCGTCAGTCTTTATCAGCAGCTGAAAAAATTGCTAAGGGGAAAAACCCTCCCCCTGGAGCCGCTTCCGAGTGAATGGTATACCCACGAACAAACCCGTTATCTTTTTCGGTCTGTTTTACTCCATGCCAGTGGCGGTGACGGACCGTTTCCCCGCCTGCTCATTTTAATTGAGAAGATCTCCCAGGAGAGTGGCACACGTCGATTGATTCAGGCTGAAAATTTAACCCGACGGGAACAAGAGGTGGCGCAACTTTTGACCGAGGGAAAAATCAACAAACAGATTGCAATGGCCCTCGGCATCAGCGAGTTCACGGTCAAGGATCATATTAAAAAGATGATGGTAAAACTGAAGACGAACACCCGGGCGGGGATTGTCTCAAAGATATTTAATCCATGACGGAGGGCCTGATGATCGAGCATCACTCGCTTAAACAATTCATCCATCAGGCGATGCATTGTGCCGTTGAGACGACTGATTGCGTCAAATTAGCCGGGGATGCCTCCAATCGGGCCTATTATCGTGTCTCATGGCAAGCGGGGGGAATAACGCGGACCGCCATCCTGATGGTGATGGCTCAACCGGAGGCATTTAAGTCTTCTGAAGAGGCGGTCAGTGGGGGTGGCCCATCCCTGGATGAGCCCCCGTTTATCAGCATACAACGCCATCTTTTGGCTTGTAAAATTGCCGTTCCGGAGATTTATGCCTATGACGCCCAAAGGGGGTGGATCCTTCTGGAAGATTTGGGCGATCTTCTGTTTAGCGATGTCGTGGATGGCCAGGTCACGCCGGTTGTCATGGCCTATTATCAAAAAGCGATTGATACGTTGATTGACCTTCAACTTCGGGCGACCTTGGTGACCTCGCCGAATGCGCTGGCCCATGGGCGAGCCTTTGATGCGCCCCTTTTTATCTGGGAGTTTGATCATTTCATCGAATATGGGATCGAGGCGAGAGGGGGGCTCTCTCTCCCGGAGCGACCCAAAGCGGCCCTGCGTGAATTTTTCTCGGAGATCGCTTTTCGCCTCGCCGCGCTTCCCCAGGTTTTTACACACCGGGACTATCACAGCCGGAATCTCCTGGTGCAAGAAAATCCTGCGGGGCGAGCGTTGCCTGCGGGGCGAGCGTCGCCTGCGGGGCGAACGTTGCCTATGGGGGGTGCGTCGCCTGTGGATTCTGAAGGGGTCCGGATCCGTGTCATTGATTTTCAGGATGCGCTGATGGGGCCGTGTCAGTATGATCTGGCTTCTTTGCTGCGCGATTCTTATATCGATCTTCCCGACGCCGACGTGAAGGGTCTCGTCGCGTATTACTTGAGTCAGTGGGAGGCGCGTACGGGTCAGAAGATGGCCCCTGATATGTTTTACGAGTTCTTCGATCTTGTCAGCATTCAACGCAACCTGAAGGCGGCTGGCCGGTTTGTCTATATCGATCAGGTCAAGAAGAATCCACGATTTCTCTGCTATGTGGCGCCCACGCTCGCGAAGGTAAGACGCAACTTAAAGAAATATCCACGGCTCGCGACGCTTCATCAGATACTTGCCGACTATGTCGAAGAGTTGAGATAGGACGGGCGTGGCGGTCATTTTTTCGGAACAACGCCAAAGGGATCTGTGGGGATGAAGGGGATTATCTTGGCCGCAGGGTTTGGCAGGCGACTTCGCCCGCTCACCGACCAGATTCCCAAGCCGCTTCTCCCTGTTGGCGGGCGCTGTGTGATTCACCACACCCTCCTTTTGCTCAAAAAATATGGCATCACGGAGGTTTTTATTAATCTGCATTATCATGCGGACAAAATAAAAATTGCGCTGGGGAATGGGTCCTCTTTCGGGATGAAGATCACCTATTCTGAAGAGCCGGAGATTTTAGGCACCGGGGGGGGCATCAAAAAGATCTATTCCCATCTCGGCAGAGAGGACGCTCTGGTGATTAATGGAGATATCCTGATCGAGGTCAATCTGGACCATCTGATGGCCTTTCATCAAGAGAGGGCGGGGGCCGCGACGCTGGTGTTACGTGCGCAGGATTCAGAAGAATTTGGCGTGATTGAGATCGATTCATCGGATCAGATCCGAAATATTCTGGGCCAGGTTCCCTCCCAGGGAGGGCGGCTCCGACACTGCATGTTCACCGGCGCACAGATGATCAGCCAGGCGGTGGTGGACGCGATTCCTGAAGGGGTCTTTTCCTCCATCACCGACACCTATATCGAAATGCTACGTCGGGGAGAGAGGTTGTTTGGATATACGATGCAGGGATATTGGAACGATATCGGTCTGCTGGCGCGCTATCAAGAGGCGGACCGTGACGTCAAAGGGGGAAGATTTTCTATCTGATCCAGAGGGGGCCCGCGTAACCCTCCCGTTGTGGTATTCATTTTTTGGGGTCTTCAAACCCTGTCAGGGTACGGATGATTTTAGAAGAGATTGAAGAGAATTTAAATTGTAGCCCCTGTGACATGATGCGCTTTCGTGAGAATGGCCCCGCAAGGCGGGTCGTTTCCGTCCGTTTACATCATGAGGAGACGCAGGGGCGGCTTTACCAGGTTGCCGGCTGGACCCACGAGAATCAGCCGGTGGCGGCCTTTGTTCGACCGGTCGAAGACTCGGGCAGCGGTGTGGCCTACCTCCTTTATGGCGGGCAGTGTGGTCTTCGATTCAAGCCGCACGAGAGTGGTGCAGATTGGAGCCTTGCCGATGCCACGCAGTGGGGCGAGCCCTATCTTCTGCTTGCCGATTCGGGCGATCTCTTCTGTGAAGAGGCTTGATTTGACTCTGCCGGGGGAAAATACGACGATACCTGCGCTTTAGGCCTACGGGTGAAGAATGGGTCTGCCACGCAAACCATTAACCTTACAAGGAGACTATCATGCGATTTCTGTTCGGATGGGCCATGATCATGGCAGGGGTTTTTCTTTTTGGAACCGCTCACGCGGCCGGGCCGTTTGGCCAGATTTATAGGGGTCAGGATCCAAAACACACGCCGGTGATTGAGGCCCCGGAGAAGGTCAACGCCGGAGAGGCCTTTAAGGTAACAATTACCGTGGGAAGCACGCTGCATCCCTCTCAACCGGATCACGCCATCCACTGGATTGAGCTGTATGCCGGAGAGGTTCAAATCGCACGGGTCAGCTTTACCCCCACCTTAAGCCTCCCCGTGGTGACCCTGACCGTTGTGCTGGATGAGACGACGACCTTACGTGTTCTTTCCCAGCCGAATCATTCCTCCGCCTGGGAGGCCACCCGTCCAGTGAATGTGGTTAAAAAAGAGTCGCCCGTCCCAAGTAAGTAGTTATGGGTTTTGGATAATTATGACTCACGCGCATATGGTTGTGATCGGGTCATGATCGGTTCAGGCATGCCTTATTGGTATTTTAATTAGTCTAACACAGTCGTCGTTCGGACATTTGACTTGTCGTAATGGAAATGGTCATACTAATGGTATGAAAACAGCCCTGTCTATTCCAGACAACCTTTTTTGGGAGGCGGAACGTCTGGCGAACTCTACACAAAAATCAAGAAGCCGATTATTTAGCGATGCAATTCGTGAATATGTGTCACGGCATGCCCCGGATGAAGTGACTGAAGCCATGAATAAAGTTGCCACAGAAACCAATAATGAGACAGATCCATTCAGAACGATTGCCGCATCCCGTATTTTAAAGAAGAGTGAATGGTAATCTCTCAGGGTGAAGTCTGGTGGGCAGATATGCCAGAACCCACTGGATCAGGCCCCGGGTTTAGGCGTCCCGTTATTATTATCCAAGGGGATGCTATAAATCGAAGCAAGATAGCAACCGTTGTTTGCATTCCCCTTACCAGCAATCTCAAGTGGTCAGACGCCCCAGGTAACATTTCTCTTTCTCCTCGGCTCACAGGATTGCCAAAAGAATCGGTTGCTAATGTGTCACAGATCGTCACTCTGGATAAGTCCCTTCTTGTAGAGCCCCCTGTGTCAGGATAGATGTCGCATGGGGATTTAAATTTTAGGGGGGTGGAGAATATGAGGATGGACAAATGGGAAGCTCAAAATACTCTATGGAATTTAAGAAGGCTGTTGTGGAGAAGTTGTTGAATCGAGGGGTGCGAAAGGTTGCGGCAATTTTGGAGGAGGCGGGAATATCTTCCCCGACGCTGTATCAGTGGAAAGCCGACTTTGCTAATATGACCCGTATGAAAAATAAAACGCA
>CAYRGU010000014.1:0-2690 GCA_964423845.1 uncultured Nitrospirota bacterium | reverse complement strand
CTGCACGACAAACGCTTCAAGCAGATGGAGGCGGGGCTTCCGGAAGAGTATCACGATGAGACGCAGCTGGAACGTCAGAGGAAAATTCACGATTCGCTGATCACGCGCGGTCTGGAAATTATCACCGATTCCTACCTGGACATCATTGAACAGAAATGTCAGGAAGGGAACCTGCCGCTGGAGCGTAAGTCGCTTGAGGGGAAGAACTTTAAGGTACTGGTGGATGACATTATTCAAAGTGGCTATGACCTGGTGATTCTTGGGGTGTTGGGGGTGGGCGCCGTCAAGGAGAGCGTGATCGGGAGTGTCACGGAACGAACCATTCGGCGCGTCCGAAAATCGGATATTTTTGTGGTGAAGGAAACGAAACTTTCCCCGCCCGACCAGATGGGGAAGATCGTGGTCGCCGTCGATGGAAGCCATCAGTCTTTCGGAGGGTTCAAGACCGCTCTCGCCCTTGCCAAGGCATTTCATCTTCAGGTGGACGTGGTCTCGGCCTTTGATCCCTATTTCCATTACGCGATGTTTAACTCGATTTCCGGCGTTCTCTCCGAAGAGGCCGGCAAGGTCTTTCGCTTCAAGGAGCAGGAAAAACTCCACGAGGATGTGATCGATTCTGGTCTGGCGAAGATTTATCAGTCCCACCTTGAGATTTGCAACACGATTGCCGAGGCCGAGGGGATGTCCGTGAAGACCGCCCTGTTGGATGGCAAGCCGTTTGAGAAGGTATTGCAATATGTGAAAAAGGAGCGGCCCTGGCTGTTGGTGGTCGGGCGGATCGGGGTTCACTCGGACGACGAGATGGATGTCGGGAGCAACTCCGAGAATCTCATCCGGATGGCCCCCTGCAATATCCTGGTCTCCAACCGGAAATATGTCCCCCCCATTGATGCCCTGGCGGAGTACACCGTGGCCTGGACGGAAGAGGCCGGAAAAAGAATGGAAAGGGTTCCGGTCTTTGCCCGTGGAATGGCCAAAACGGCTGTCTATCGGTATGCCATTGAAAAGGGATTTACGATTATCAGCAATTCGGTGGTGGATGCGGCGATGGGGGATATCTTGCCGAAGTCGGCCATTGAAGCGATGAAAAACATGGGAAAAATGCTCGATGAAAAAGGGATTGATCGAAACACCATGAAGGCCTCCGATGCCGTGGCCGAGACGTTGAATAGCGGTGGTATCGCGGGGATGATGACCCAGATTGTTGGCACCCCCGATGACGCGCGCCGCGCCAAGAGCTATGAAGAGAAGGCGAAGCTTGATTTTTACATCTGTAGCGGCTGCGGCTATACGGCCAAGGGGGAAAAGCCGGTGAAATGCCCCATTTGCAGCGCGGAGGGGAGCGCCTTCTCCTATCTGGACAAATCCATTTTTGAGGCGGCGGCGAAGGCGGAAGGGGGGCTGATTCAGGAGGTTGGCTATGACGGCGTCCCCTTGAACTGGACGGAGGATGCGAAAAATATCTTGCGGAAGGTCCCTGCCGGGTTTGAGCGGCGACGTGCCAAGGCCAAGACGGAAAAGATGGCCCGGAAGATGGGATTCCAGACCATTGCCAAGGAGTTTGCCGTTCGGATGATTGAAAGCGGTGACTTGGACGACGAGGCGGTGGAGATGAGCGCAAAGTCGATTGCCGAGGCGGTGCTTCCGAAGGCTGCGGTACCAAAGGCACCTCAATTTGTCTGGACGCCGGAGGGACAGGAGCGTTTAGACCGCGTGCCGGTTGGTTTCATGCGGGACGCCACCCGTCAGCATATTGAAAATTATGCCTACGCAAATACCCTCCGCGAGATTACCCTCGACGTGGCGGAGGCCGGCATAGAAAAGGCCAAAGAGGAGATGGAAGATGTCCTCTCCGGCGCAAAGAGCCTGGATGAAATCAGAGAAAGGCTTGCCTCCATGTCGGGGGCTGCGAGCCCTGCGGGAGGCGTTTCCGGGGAGAAGGCGTTCCATTTCTGTGGCCTGTGCGGTCATGTGGTGAAATCGCCTCCGGCCGAGTGCCCTGTCTGCCATGCGAAGGCCAGCCGATTTATCCTGATGCAAAAAGAGCTGCATTATTTTATCTGTACGACCTGTAGCCAGATTGTCCAGGAAGTCACTCCGGAGCGTTGTGGCCTCTGTGGCGCAGGGGGCGAGCATTACAGGCCGCTTGAGCGAAAGGCGGGAGATCAGGAGGCCCCATTAGCGCCTGTCGCCTGGACGGATCAGGCCCAGGGGATGCTTTCTGAAATTTCCCAGGGATTTATTCGGGAGATGACCCGTTGGCGCATCGAAGTGGCGGCCCGGAAACAAGGAATGCGGGAGGTGACCCCTTCGGTGATTCAGGCTATTTATGGCGAGTGGGCCAGGGCCGCCCATCAGGTGGAACGCCGCCTTGTGTGGGAGACGGATGCCGAGGCCCGGATTTCCAGAATTCCCTCTTTTGTTCGTGGAACGGTAATCAAAGAGATTGAAGCTCATGCGAGTGAGCAGGGGATTGACCGCGTGACCCTTTCCGTCCTCGATGAGGTGACCGAGCGATGGGCCGAGGCGATGCGCGCCTGATTTTAGGGTACCTCTAAAAACCGTAGCGAGCGGTCTGATTGCAAGGCGCACGGAACGCAGGAACCGCAGTGTACGTGTTTGTACATGAGGATTACGAGTACCGCGCAACGCAGCAATCGGGCCGCGCAGTAGGTTTTTAGAGGTGCCCT
>CAYRGU010000013.1:0-3530 GCA_964423845.1 uncultured Nitrospirota bacterium | reverse complement strand
CCTGGAAGCCAACTTGGTGTGTTAGGCGGGGGTCAGCTTGGCATGTTTTTCACTGCGGCCGCGCAGCGAATGGGGTATCGGGTGGTTGTCTGGGATCCCGATTCGAGTGCGCCTGCCCGTGTCGGGGCCGATCTTTTTATCCATGCGGATTTTGACGACCCGTCGGCCCTGCACGCTTTTTTAAGAGGGACCCAGGCGGTCACCTACGAATGGGAAAATATCCCGGCAGTGCTTGTGGAGGGTATTGAAAAGGAAGTCATCACTTCTCCAGGCAGCCGTGTATTGCGACTTCTCCAGAATCGAATCAGTCAGAAAGAATTCCTCAAAGAGCGGGAGATGCCGGTTGTCCCCTTTTGTGCCTTCCATGACCCGACACACCTCCCCCGTTCTGTGGCGGCGTTGGGGCTCCCCTGCGTTGTGAAGACGGCCACCAGTGGCTATGATGGGCAGGGCCAGTGGCATTTGAATCAACCCTCCGAGGTGTTGGCGCTCACCGAGCTTTTTCTTAATCATCCTCACGCGACGGGATGGATCGTAGAAAAGCGGGTCTCTTACCTTAAAGAATTATCCGTGGTGGTGGCGCAGGGCGAGGGCAGAGAGATCAAGGCGTATCCCGTTGCCGAGAATTGGCATGAAACAGGGATTCTTCGAATGAGCCAGGTTCCGGCAGACATTACTTCACCGCTTTGCCTCCGGGTGAGCTCCGTTGCAACCGAAGCGGTGAAGGCACTGGGTGATTCAGGGGTCTTTTGTGTCGAGATGTTTCTTCTTAATTACGGGGAGGTGCTCATTAACGAGATCGCGCCCCGTCCCCATAACTCGGGGCATTATACGATGGATGTCTGCGCCGTATCCCAATTTGAGCAGCAGGTCCGGGCCCTTTGCGGATTGCCTCTCATTGCGCCGCGACTGCTCTCTTCTGCGGTGTTGATTAATCTTCTGGGATCGGAGATCTCCCAATTGGATTCGCGGGAGGGAGTGGGGCAGCTCCTGACCCTTCAGGGGGCCCGCATTTACCATTATCGTAAGTCGGCGATTCGAACAGGGCGGAAGATGGGCCATCTCCTTTTGGTTGACGCCGAGCCGAAGAAGGCGATGGAACAGGCCAAAGTGGCACTGCGGTCTTTGCGCGCCGGCTAAAGCGGCGATCCTAAAGCTAACTCAAAATGAACAAACGGAGACGCCACCTTGGACATGATCTTTAACCCGGAAGTTTTAATCTCCTTCTTCACCTTAACCGTCCTGGAGCTTGTTCTTGGCATTGACAATGTTGTCTTTATCTCGATCTTGTCGAATAAGCTTCCTCTCTCCCAACGAGAGAAGGCGCGTAAAATTGGTTTAATGTTTGCCGTGATTTCCCGGATTCTTCTCCTTTTATGTCTCACTTGGGTCATGGGGCTGACGGCTCCGCTTTTTGGCATCGGGGGCTATTCCGTGTCCGGTCGAGATCTCATCCTGCTCACAGGAGGACTCTTTCTCCTCGGGAAGTCCACCTTTGAGATCCACGAACATCTGGAAGGGGAGTCGGGCGAGGCGCGGAAGGGGGCCTCTGTCTCGATGATGTCCGTGATTCTTCAAATTCTGGTGTTGGACGTTGTTTTTTCATTGGACTCCGTGATTACGGCCATTGGGATGACCCACCGGGTTTCTGTCATGATTGCTGCGGTGATTGCGGCGGTCATTGTGATGATCATTTTTGCGGAGGCCATTTCACAATTTATTCACCGCCATCCAACGGTTAAGATGTTGGCGCTTAGTTTCTTACTCTTAATTGGCGTGACATTGATTGGGGAAGGGATGGGCCAACATATCTCGAAAGGGTATATCTATTTCGCCATGGCCTTTTCGGTTTTTGTGGAGATGTTGAATTTAAGGACGGGTCACGGAAAAACGCCTCCCGTGAAGTTGCACGAGCGCTTGCCCCAGTAATGTGTTAGCCTTTTGCTTTCCAATCTCCATAGGTCTCTTCAAGTCTCATCTTCCGGGTCTCCTGAAAACCCAATATGGAACCGGACCGTTTATTTGTTCTCTACAGCCCCTGGGACACAAATTGACATCAGATGTCTTTTATCTTATCATCAAAACATCATGGCACGCACGACACTCAACATCGAAACGCCTATTCTCAAAGAGATCAAGTCCCTGCAAGAGAAGGAGGGCCTGCCGATGGGGAAAATTATTTCACGGTTGCTCAGTGAGGCTTTAGCTCAACGCAAAACACGTCGTGTGACACCCAGTTTCCACTGGGTTTCCCGTCCGATGCGAGCCCTTGTGGACTTTACGGACAAGGATACCCTTTACACTATCCTCGACACTGACAGGCCGTGAGCTATTCGGTGGATGTCAATGTTTTGCTTTACGCCTCTGATCGAAAGAGTGCAAACCATGCGGCCGCAATCTTATTCTTGGAAAGCCGCCCTTCAGACCCCGACATCTTTTGTTTGTTCTGGCCTACGCTTCTCTCCTATCTTCGGATGAGTACCCACCCCAAACTTTTTACAGATCCTCTTTCCCCGAAAGAGGCCATTGCGAACATTGAAGCCCTCTTAAATTTGCCGCAGGTGCGTGTCCTGTCAGAAACAGAAGAGTTTCTCACCGTTTATCGTGAAGCGACTCAAGGTTTTACTGTCCGTGGCAATTTTGTTCCTGATGCGCATCTTGCGACGCTTCTTAAACAGCATGATGTAAGGCGACTTTATACCGCCGATGCGGATTTCCGGAAATTTGCCTTTCTTGAAGTTATTAATCCGTTCAAGAAAATATTAGGAAAATAACGGGAATTCGGCCAGGGGCGATTGCTGATCTCAACAGTAGCCGTAAATGGTTGAGGGCCGACTGGCCGGATTACAGGGCTGCGAAGCGCCGAGGCAACTTCTTTTCTTTCAATTTCGATGAATGTAAAACCTGGCGGTGTTTTTTTGACGAAGTTCGAACATTCTTTGAGCAAAACCCCCACTAAGGAAGTCAGTCCAGCCACCGCTCGCTCCGCTCGCCACACCACAGAAAAATACTCCTTGCTCTTTTCATTTTGCGCACGCCGCTTGAAATTATCTTGCCGTCCAATTTCCAGCTTCGTCAAAATTATGTGATCGCGTGAAACCGCAAGCATTCCAAATCAGATCGAACATTGGGCGCAAAATATTTTTTGGCTCAATATCGTATGATTCCATAATAGTTTCAGGTAATTGTAAAATGTCCCTGTCGATTTTGTAATAATTATTATGACGCCAAAATCTCATTCTATCAACGCCCATTTCCCAATCTTTAACCCCAAGCAGCGTCAGAAAAATAACAATCGGCATATTAACGCTAAGTTGTTTTACCAAATTCAGAAATTCCGCCAATGATTTCAGTAATTCCAATTCATAAGTTAAACTCGTGATAATCTTTTTCTCTCGGTCTGCGCTTAATATTAAGCCCTCAACGGCTTCAATAATTCCGTTTCGGTATAATTGAATATACGAATGAGATTTATCATTTCCACCACCAGCATAAGATAAAACGCCCTCAAGATTGATCCGGTGGCTCCA
>CAYRGU010000012.1:0-3057 GCA_964423845.1 uncultured Nitrospirota bacterium | reverse complement strand
ATGGCGGATTTTTTATTTAACGAAGTTGGGGCGAGAGACGCCTGATGTACCCTGTACGGTATTTTTTGAGGATGCGGAATGGAAGGCGTTGGTGGCGTATAAGACGAGAGATGCGTCATTACCTAAGAAAGTGCCGACATTACGAGAGGCGATTCGGATGGTAGCGAGTCTGGGAGGTTTTTTAGGGAGGAAGGGGGATGGTGAGCCTGGGACAAAGAGCTTATGGATTGGCCTACAACGTCTGGATGACATTGCTGAGTCATGGACGGTAGCTGTTTCCATGTATGCTCCCCACCTCTTGTCCCATACTACCGTGTCCAGCACAGATTATGGGTAAGAGATAGTTTACAAGGAGGGGCAAGGGGAGGTAGTGGTGGGATTGGAACCGAGGAACAGAATACAATCGCTCATTTATGAAATTAGACACTAGCTTCGCACGTCTTTCGGGTAGGTGCTGAAAAAACTGAGGCCCCATGCAAAGATGATCATCTTTGCATGGGGCCTCAACCAGACCTATGGATGGTTGTTACTTGCCCGCGAATTCAAATGCGGCGGCAGCCTTTCCCTTGGCGGCCACTTCGATCTCCTGCTTCTGGAAACCCAGCGTGGGGTGCCATGCCTTCACCGTATATTTCCCCGGCGGCACATCTCCGATTTCAAAGCTGCCGTCCTCACTCACAATCGCGTAATAGGGATTGGTCACCGGCAGGAACCAGACGGTCATATAATTGTGCTGGTCGCACTCCATTTTCATGAAGGAGTCTTCCTTCTTAAACCAGATCGGTTTGACCTGCTCTTTGAGTACCTGGCCTTTGGTCGGCAACGGTTTATTGAAGAGTGTGGTATTTTGCGTCCCCTTCACGTCGTAGCTGTGTGGATTGTGCAACACACCCGTTGCGGACTTTGGATCGCTTGGATCGGCATCGTTGTTGGTCACGCGAAGCTCCGTCTTTTTCACCACCACGCCGACCTCCGTGGACGGCCCACCCTGCACCTGGAAACGACAGTCATTGATTGCCACATCGGTGCCCGCAGGCTTGAACGCCTTGCCTTTTTCCATCTTCTCAATGTAGACGATGGCATCGGCTAGCCCACCCCCTTTGACCTTTACATCCTGCCGGATGCGATTGCCCTTACCGTCGGAATCGGCCTGGCTGCAAAACTTTTCGTTGGGAAACTTAGAGAACGCGAACGTCGCCGGAGGCGGCTGCGCCCCCTTAAAAGTGACTTTTCCCGCAATGGATCCACCGTCCGTGACTGGGGCTTCTGCGTAATTGGCTAAAACATGCGTGCTGGATAACGCCACCCCAACCAGGGTGATCCCCAAAATTCTCAAAAATTTACCCATCTGCTCATCTCCTCACTTCATGGTTTTAAGTCAGACCGCCCTGTGTGGCACGATCCTTCGCTTCCAACTCCATTCCGGCCCATCGCCATACGACGAAAGGGTCATTGAAACACCCCAAAATAATCCTATTATAGCCCCGCACGTTCTGTCAATCCCAAGTGTCAACCTGTCAACCCAAAGTGAAAATGTCTGATTTTTGGGGTGTTATTCCAGTTGGAGGGTTTTGAAAAAATCTTTCTTGGGGAGCTTAGGCGCCCCTTTCTTCATCTGGATCGGCATGTAGTCTTCCGAGTGTTTGGCCATAATCATCCGGGAGTGAAAGATGCGGTCGGCCTCCCAATAACCTTCTACGACCGCACCCTGGCCTTCCTTGAAGAGATCGGGGGGAATCCCTTCAAATGCCACGGAGATCGTGTCCGCGCCATCCGTTAGATCAAATGACATCTTCAGGCTATTCGGGATCACCCGGAGACTCTCCTCGACCACCATACCTCCCACACGGATTTTCTTGCCGTAGCGGGTGGATGGAAAGGCCGTCACTTCTGAAGGGGTTGCGAAATAAACCAAGTTCTCCCCAAAACTCCCGAACATCAGATAGGCCAGCCCGGCCAAGACCAGGAACATGCTGACCATCAAGCCCTTTTTTTTACGCATTGCTACACGTGCTCCGGTTCATAGACTTTTTCCTGTTTGATCGCGGCATATAAAGATCGGACCGTCCGTTCCATGTATAAAAGGAAGAGGGCGAGTGGAATCAGGCCGATCAAATAGGCTGCGGTGATATATCCATAATTTGGAATCGGGGCGTTGCCGTCTGCAGTGAACGTTTGTGTCGATGGCGTCCAGCGCCCTATGATGACGAGGGTTTTAAGCGCACGGATCGCGTCCCGGTCGGCGCCGATAGAGTCGACCGAAATCTGTTGAGTTGCCCCGGCCAGACGGAACTTCAGCCGTTCCCCCTCCCGCGTCAGACTCCCTGCAACCACCTGTCCCAGCACGCGGACTTCTCCAACAGCGGTCGCTTCGGTGAGGGCTGCCGTGGCCTCCACGGACAGCGCCGCCACCTCGCTACAGTAGCGCCGGGCGCCCAAAAACGCAATCACCCCGCCCACCATAAAAATCCCAATCCAACGGAAATAAAGCCGACGCATGTTACCTCCTTCTTTCCTCTCCCCGGTGAGCGCAGGGAAAAGGTGGATGACAATCAGAAGTTACGGGCATACTCAATCACGGGAAGGTGGATATGGCGTGCACCTTTTGTCTCCTTCAGACTCCGCTCAATCTGTTTGAGAACTGCCGCCTTATAGTACCGCTCCCCACACTGCTCGCACACCCCCGTGGGAACCTGATCAGCGACTGCTACCAGCGTCTCTCCCCAAAAGCAGGGCTTCTGGAGAAATCGTTCTGTGACTGCCCCGCCACAAAAAGTACAATCACCATACGGGGATTTTTTCATGGTTGCCTCCTTCTTGTTTGCTTATCCACCCACTTTGGAGGGGAGGGGATATATACAGTAATCAGCCGCAGTTTTCCTACAGTGGTCTTTCCGCAGACCACATGAATGGGGTATCCGTGGCTGTCGCATCCCAATACTAAACAGCTTGCTCCTCGTGGGTCAGTCAGGTAGTCCTCCAGGATCTCTCCCCTCAAGAGCGCCTCCTCCAGATCGGCCATGGAAATTTGTTCAGCCTGACGTTCATGTTCGGCAT
>CAYRGU010000011.1:0-3681 GCA_964423845.1 uncultured Nitrospirota bacterium | reverse complement strand
CTGGGCCTGCTGAATCGTCTCCACGTCCACCCCTTTTGAAACACCCACCAGCGTAATCTCTCCCGCATCCCGTCCAGACCGCCGCGCAGCCTCTTGAATCCGCGCCACGACCCGCTCAAACCGCAACAGCCGCTCTTCCATGCTCACTTTTGCAGGGGCTCACGTCGCCCCTCGCAGACCTCGCAGACCTCGCAGGGGTCGCAGGGGTCGCACCCCTCGTAGCAGAGGTCGCGCCCCCTAATCGGCGGAGACCAGCATGATTCCGCTCGACATATGCCCCATTTTTTTCCCATCCCGCCGGTACGAGAAGAAAAGATCGGAATGGCACGACGTGCATAATCCCACCCCCCCGATATTTCCAGGACAGACCCCCGCTTCGACAAGCTGCAGGGTATTCAACCGCGCAAGGTCCAACATTGCCTTGTCTCCAGACAAACGGGAAATCGCCTCATGACCATACTCAAATTGCCGCTCCATCTCCCGCCAGACCTCTTTCCCGACCTCGTAACAGCAGGCCCCGATAGATGGCCCCACCCCCACCACAATCTGCCTGGGATCGCTTCGATAGCGAAGCCCCATCTCCCGGACCACTTTGGCAGAGAGGTTTAAAAGCGTCCCGCGCCACCCCGCATGAACGGCAGCCACCACCCGTGCCACCGGGTCAAAAAGAAGGATCGGGACACAATCCGCCGTCGAAATCTCAAGGAGAACATCCAGCTCCTGGGTGATCAAGGCATCCCCAATGAGAGGATCTCCCGTGAACACCGCATCGAGCATGCACTCCCGTGAAAGATGCATCCTGGCGCATTGATGCAGCCGCGCCGCAGTGATCCGGCAGATATGATCTCCATGCACCTGTCGAACCGAAACGGAGGCCCTGGGCAACACCGCCTCTATCTCGGGCGATTCCGGGGTCTGTCGCGTGCCGAAAAAATGGAAGACCCCATCCTTATTTAATACTGGCACCCTTTCTCCGCTCTGAATGAGCGGGCTTCCTTCTAACTGCATGATTCATCCCTCTCGATAAAGATCTGTCGGTTTAACAGGGGCTCGCAGACCTCGCAGGTCTCGCACCCCTCGCAGGGGCCGCAACCCCTCGGAGGACCCGCAGTCCCTCCCTCTCACACACGCTTTGCACGCCCTTAGAAAGCCCCATGATCGACCGGGCTTCTCATGTAGGCGGGGATATTCCAGAGTTCATCCTGACTCGGGATCGAGTCTTTCGATTTTACACCAACCGTCTTCTTAAAATACGGCTCCTTCTTGATGGAAGTCATCGGATCAATCACCCTCCTCATTGGGCCCGCATTGGCGGCAACAACCGGCTCGTCTTTAAACCCCGTGGCAATCACCGTCACTTTAATTTCTTCCTGCGCGTCCTCGCCAATCGTCGTTCCGAAAATGACATCCGCGTCGGGATCCACATTCCGGGTAATAATTGAAGCCGCCTCTTCCACCTCACTCACCGAGAGATCTTGTCCCCCCATGATGCTGATCAACACCCCCCGCGCCCCCTCAATCGAGTTATTCTCCAACAAGGGGCTGGAGATCGCCCTCTGGGCCGCCTCGGCAGCGCGATTGCTCCCCTTGGCCAGACCAATTCCCATCACGGCACGCCCTGCGTGCGACATCACCGTTTTCACATCGGCAAGATCAACATTGATGAGTCCCGGCTTGGTAATCAGATCGGAGATCCCCTGGACCGCCTGCCTTAAGACATCATCCACAATCCGAAACGATGTGGAGACCGGCATGCCCCGTTCCACCACATTGAGGAGCCGCTGATTCGGGATGATGATAATCGTGTGACACGACTTTTTTAGCTCCATCAATCCACTTTCGGCCTGACTCATCCGCTTGGACCCTTCAAACATAAACGGCTTGGTCACCACAGCCACCGTCAAAATCCCCATCTCCTTGGAAATTCTGGAGATCACCGGGGCGGCGCCAGTCCCCGTGCCTCCCCCCATCCCCGCAGTGATGAACACGATGTCCGCCCCAGCCAACTCTTCCCGGATCTGATCCGCCGTCTCCATCGCCGATTCCATGCCGATCTGGGGACGTGCCCCCGCCCCCAGCCCACGTGTTAATTTAAGTCCAAGCTGTATTTTTCGAGCGGCCTTGTTCTTCTTGAGTGCCTGAATGTCGGTATTGGCAGCGAGAAAATCGATTCCCTCAAGACCACAATCAATCATGTTATTGACAGCATTGCATCCCCCGCCCCCCACACCCAACACCCGAATCCGGGCGGACAGACAATCCCCTTCCTCATCAAACAAAAACTGCGGATCTGCATAGACTGGTTCACGCATTGATCTTTCCTCCTTATGATGTTTTGCAGGGTCACCGACCCCCAGGCCATCTGCTGCGCGCTCACTCCTGCCGGTTTGCGCGCTGGTTTCTTCACAAAAGTTCACCTTAAAAAATCTCACCGAGCCAGCTTTTCATTTGACTGGCCACCCGTCCCACAAGCTGCCCCTTGCCATGTCCTCCGGCATCCTCCCTGACACGATTTCGATACCCATGTAAAATGAGTCCGACGCCCGTGGCATACGTTGGATTGCCGGAAATATCGAGCAATCCCCCAATGCCAGTGGGAAGCCCTCGCCGAACCGGCAATCCGAGCAACTTCTCTGCCACCTCCATCATTCCATCCAAACCGGCGCACCCTCCCGTAATCACGATCCCGGAGGCGACCTTCTCCTTATGTCCCGCCTTTTCCATTTCTGTCGCCACCAGATTAAAAATCTCCTCGGCGCGAGGGCGGATAATCTCGGAGAGAAGCCCACGAGACAGCCGTTGCGGGGGGCGTCCCCCTACCCCCGGGACTTCAACCATTTCACTCCCCTTAACCAAAGCAGGCGTGGCACAGCCATGGGCCACCTTAATCCGCTCCGCCTCCGCAAGGGGGGTCCGAAGCCCAATGGCAATATCATTGGTGAAATGGCTTCCGCCAATCGCCAGAACCGCAATATGCCGAAGCCCCCCTTCCGAATAGATGGCAATATCGGTTGTCCCCCCGCCAATATCCACCATCACCACCCCCAACTCCTTTTCGTCTGCGGTCAAAACCGCCTCGCTCGAGGCCAGGGGCTGGAGAATCAGCGCCTCCACTTCCAAACCGGCGCGGTTGATGCACTTCACGATATTCTGCGAGGAAGTCACCGCCCCGGTAATAATATGAACATCCACCTCCAGGCGAACCCCAGACATCCCCAGCGGGTCTTTAATGCCGTCCTGACCATCAATGATGAACTCCTGCGGGAGCACGTGGAGGATCTCCCGATCGGCCGGAATGGGAACCGCTCGCGCCGCGTCAATCACCCGGGTCAAATCGGTTCGACTGACTTCGCGATGCTTCACCGCAATCACCCCGCGACTGTTGATCCCCTTGATATGCCCCCCGGAGATCCCCGCATAGACGGTATTGATTTCCATATCCACCATCAGCTCGGCCTCGGAAATAGCCCGCTTAATCGAGGAGACGGTACTTTCAATATCCACCACCATCCCCTTTTTTAAGCCATTCGACGGCGCCGTCCCAATCCCCACAATTTCAATGCGCTTATCATCCACCACCGAACCGACGATGGCAGACACCTTGGTCGTACCAATATCCAAACCCACCCAGAAATCTTGTCCCTTTGCCACAGAAATCCTCCTTCTTGTTACAGGGGCTTG
>CAYRGU010000010.1:0-4173 GCA_964423845.1 uncultured Nitrospirota bacterium | reverse complement strand
TGAAAATAAAATCCTGCGGTAGAGTTAAATCATGGAGATTGAGACAGAAAAACAGGCCATTTTCTTAACGCGGCGCCTTCCAGAATCGGAGCCTCTGATCCCTTCCGGCATCAAACAGAAGTCAAGCTGCGAAACCCGCTTGGAGTTTAAAGAGAAATGACTGTCGAGACCCTTTTAACATTCTCATGTTTTTTGGGTCTAATGATTGAGAGTGCAGAGGGGATCACAGATCAGGATGGGGCTCGAGAAAATTCTGATATTCATAAAGGTCGGGGATTAGAAGGCAGAAAAGTTGAACTCTTAAGCCATATGGGTGCGTAAATGAGGTTACTTCACAGAGTAATGGCCTTCGTAAAAAATGGGGGAACGTCCAGCGTTCCCTGGAAAAATGTCTGGATCGGATTGATTGTGGTGATTCTGGCGGCCGCTTGCAGTAGTGGCGGAGGGAGTGTCGGAAGTGGAGGGAGTGTCAGCAGTAGAGGGAGTGTGGCAAGTGGCAGTTGGGCGGCCACCTCACCCGCCATGGAACTGTTGGCCAATGGGGTTCCCCTTGCGACCTCGGCAGAGATTACCGGGCCGATCCAGACAATCGGTGCGCCTGGAAGTCAAATCCAGTTCTCCACGGTGGGGAAAGATAGCCGCAGCCAGACAACGGGATCGATCTCCGCGACATGGACCTCTCTTGACTCCGACATTGTTTCCATTGACGCAACGGGTCTTGCGAAGGCCACCACAATGGGTGTTACCACCCTGACTGCCACACGTGGCACCCTGACAAGCAGTGTTACCGTCAGCGTGGTCAGCGCGAAGGCAGGAGGTGGCAATTTTGCCTTTTCGGGGACGGCAAAATACGAAGATAAGCCATTTACGGCCTCCGGCCTGACGGGCGCGCTGGTTCAGACCCCCATTCGCCATGCCATTGTCAAGGTTATCGCCGTGGACGGATTCGTCAAGATTGCCGAGGGAAAAACCGATAGCAGCGGCAACTTTTCTTTTTCCAATCTGAATAATTCAGCAAGAAAGGGGGGGGTCGCCATGTATATTCTTCCCCAGACCGCCACAGGCAATTCTGTTCAGGTGACTCTTAAGAAAAATGAAACGGCAGGGACTATTTTTATCCTCGCGTCCACACTGTTAGATGACAGTCAATCCAGCGTCCTGACGGCCAGTGTTGTTGCGACGGCTTCTTCCTCCATCGGTATCGGGGGTGCCTTTAATATTTTCGATGTGCTTTTGAAATCGGGCGAGTTTTTGCAGAATCAGGGCGCTGCGACGCCGGCTGCCCTGACCGCTTACTGGGAACCAGGGTCCCCATTGGGAACCTACTATGATCGCGGTAAAGACACCATCTCTATCTACGGCGCATCCACCGATTCCGATGAGTATGATGATATGATTATCGCCCACGAATATGGGCACTTTGTCTTGACTCATTTCTCCCATGATCAATCCCCCGGCGGATCCCATGTGATCACTGACAACAAACAAGACATTCGATTAAGTTGGTCGGAGGGGTGGGCCAGTTATTTTGGAAGTGCCGTTCACAACTCTTCGATTTATGTGGACACGTCCGCTAATGGGGTTTTCTCATTTGACATTGAAACCTACAACTCGCCGCAACTCCCTAATCTCGCATCAAGCACCCTCTATACGACCAACGAAGTCTCGGTTGCGGGGATCCTTTGGGATATCACGGATCCCTCTTCATCAGAAAGCAATGACTCGCTCCAGTTGGGGTTTGATCCTGTTTGGCAGAGTGTGCGTAAAATTCAAAAGACCCCCACCGAGGTTCCGGCAACCTTCGAGTCGTTCTGGCTTCAGTTCTCCCCACTCTATGCGTCCTATGCGGGCGCTTTGCAAACCATCATGGTCGCGCAGAAGGTTGAATTGTTTTCAGATGCCTTCGAGAATGGAGAGGTGGCGCTGGGTGAAGGGGCCACTCAACATCACACCCTTTACAAAAGCGGGTTATCAGACCCAACCGGCGACGCAGACACTATTCCCTTCACGCTCCAGCCGGGTATTTCATACACCCTTGCCACGTTGAATCTGACCAATGGTGCCGACACCCAGATTTCTATCACGGATACCAGCAACACCAACACCTTTTTCCAGGCGTATACCAGCGACAATCAGGGCACGACCCATCTTGCCGCCCGGGTGACCCAATTTACCTGTGGCTGCTCTGTTGCGACGCTGTATCATGCCCACGTCAAACGCTCTGTGAGTGCCACAGGGGCCTCGGGTCTTTTTGGGTCCTACGATATCCAACTCACCAGAACCTAAGGGTTCATCCGTAAATAACATCTACACAAAGGGCCAACGAGTCGCCCTGTTTGCAAGGCGTGAGGAGCGCGCATACTATTTTGGTATGTAAGCGACGAACAACGACGATAGGCTGGATGGGTTGGCTGCCGAACTGTGCAAGTTATTTTGGCATGGCTCCTAACTCGGCCGATGTTCTATACTGAATCCATCGCGATGCTTGAAGATACGTTTGCAGATATTATTGCCAAGGCCCGTTTTGGGAAAGGCCTTTCGCTCTTTCAGGTTGCTGCGCAGTCCCACTTATTCGCAGCGCGGGTCAGCCTCCTCGAGCAGGGGGCCGACTTGACCACAACAGAGGTTGACTCCCTCGCGAGGGCACTCGGTCTTGACCCAGGTAAATTGCGCCAGATCGCCCAGCTTGCGTGGCATCCTCAAGAGCGGACCTCGCAATGGGATTTGGCTTTTATCCAAAGAATTGATGGGCGCATGGGAGATTATCCGGTCAATGGTTACATTTTTGCCGACAGCGTGACAAAAGAGGCCGTGCTGTTTGATACGGGGGTGAGCCCCAATCAAGTGATTCAGGCATTGCGAAGAGAAGGCCTGAAATTAGTCGCGATCTGCATCACCCACGCCCATCCGGACCATCTCGGGGGGGGCCATGAAATACGAAGGGCCACGGCCGCGCCGCTCTATCTCCATCTAAAAGAAGTCTCGTCGGGGTCGAAAGAAGGGATCACTTTTTTGAAGGATGGCATGGAAATTCCTGTGGGCCGATTTTTGATTCGACCGCTCACGACACCCGGACATACGCCAGGGGGAATCACCTATTTTATTGATGGCCGAAACTTCGCCCTTCCCCCCATGGCCTTTGTCGGAGATGCCCTTTTTGCAGGGTCTCTGGGGCGTGCTTCCTCTTCCGCAACGTACGCAACGCTCCTTCATTCCGTCCAATCAAAAATACTCACCCTCCCGGAAAAGACCCACCTCTATCCCGGACATGGCCCCGCAAGCACGGTCGGTGAAGAACGACTCCATAACCCGTTCTTCACGATCCACGACGCCACCGTCCCCTCCTGACGAAGCAGAAACCGCCTCATTCTTGTTGGAGGCCTGTCAACATGGGGCCTTGTTTTGACAATCTCTTTTTATTTCATTTAGAATCGGCCCTCATTTTCAGGGTGGGTCGTCAATGGCCGATAAGAGCCTGTCGTTACAAAAAAAAGAGATCCCCTCTCCCGACATTGGGGTCTCCCTTCTTGGACACAAAGCAAGACCGATCCCTCTTCCTGTGAAATGGATCGCAGGTGTTTCAGGGCTCATCTGTACCGGGGCACTTTTTTACCTTGTCTTCGTGAACCTGGAGGAGAAGCACCAAAACGAGGCTTGGTCAATGGTATGGCAGGTTTCTCAACTTTCAGATAAAGATGCCAAAACACCCCTCTCCGTAAAACCAAATGAAACACCCACCGATTCAAGAGAAAAGCTCAAAAAGGCGGCCAAGCGCTATGAAGAAGTTATCGTAGCGTTTCCCAAAACGGATGCCGTATCAATCGCCCGCTTTGAATCTGGAAATATCTATTTTCAATTGGAGGAATATGCTGCCGCTGAAAAACATTACACGGCCTTTTTACAGAGACCTCATGCGTCTCAAATGTTAGCGGCAATCACACATCTTAAACTGGGATATTTAAAACAACTCACGGGGCAGGCTGATGCGGCGATGGCGCATTTCAAAAAGGCCCACGAAATGGAGGGCTCCCTGATTCGCGATCAATCTGGCTATGAACTGGGACGCTTGTTAGAGCAAGCGGGCAGGAAAGCCGAGGCGACTCACTACTATAAAAACGTCTCGGACAAGTTCGAAAAGTCGCCGTGGGGATTTGAGGCAAAGACACGTTTACT
>CAYRGU010000009.1:0-23689 GCA_964423845.1 uncultured Nitrospirota bacterium | reverse complement strand
TGGTGGAGGCGGCGGGAATCGAACCCGCGTCCGAAGATCTTCAGAAAAAAGGTACTACATGCGTGTTCTCAGTTTTGGAATTCGCGTCGGAGGCCCCCCCGAGACCGGGTTCATCTTCCGCTATCCTCCTTGATCTTACCTCCCCCTCGAAGGCGTCCGGGGCAGGCCAGCCTGCTTCATGGCATCTTCCCCCTGCGCAGGCCCAGGAGGTCGATGTCGCTGCCCTTAGGCAGCGAGAGCTAACTCTTCGTTAGCAACTAAGTTTTTCCCATTTGTTTTACGAGCCCAATGGGACCTCGGCATGCACCCTCTAACCTCCCATCCCCGTCGAATCCAGATCGCCCCCGTTGAATGTCTCATGACTGTTCTTAAAACTTGCGCCGCAACCCCTAGCCGCGACCCCTCTAAAAACTAACCTTTCTTTCTCATCCCTCTTTCTATTTCCCGTTTCGCGGACCGCTTGGCGTCCGTCTCTCTCTTGTCATACAGTTTTTTGCCTCGTGCCAGAGCAAGCGTCACCTTGGCCCGTCCTCCTCTAAAATAAATAGAAAGTGGAATGAGCGTCAGACCTTTCTGTCTTGTCTGACCCCATAGCCGCTCAATCTCCCTTTTTTTTAGAAGCAGCTTCCGGGTTCGGGTGGGATCCAGGTTTGCGTAGTTCCCATGGCTGTAAGGGCTGATATGACAGTTGATCAGAAAGATCTCTCCCTGATCAATCCTCGCGAAACAGTCGCGAAAATTAACCCTCCCTTCACGGAGAGACTTCACCTCGCACCCCGAAAGAGCGATTCCAGCCTCAAAACGCTCTTCAATAAAGTAGTCGTGCAGCGCCTTTCGGTTGTCCGCTACCGGCGTCGGCTCATCTTTTTCCAGAGACATGCGCCCTCTTCAAGTCAGAGGAATTGGATTTGTTGACTTCACCTCCGGGCCATTGATAGCATCCCCTCCGTGTCTTACCCGTCCTCTCCAACCCCAGCGGCCACTATTTTAGCACAGATTATCGACGGTCTGGGCCTGAAGAGTCAGTTTGCCTGTTTCAAATTACAGCAGCATTGGGAAGAGACCGTCGGGGCCCTGATTGCCGGATACAGCACCCCTAACGCCATCCGCCGTGACACACTCATTCTTGACGTCACAACGCCGGTTGGGATGCAGGAGCTCTCCTTTCTGAAAGGGGAGATCATTGAAAAGGCCAACGCCTATCTGGGAGATCTGACGATCAAACAAATCCATCTGCAGATCCAGCGATCCCCGCCGCCCGCCCTCTAACAGGCCACGCTTCGGGTGCCCCGACTTTGGCGATGAATCAACCCTCTTCCGCCTCCCCGCTCGGCAGGCCATCTGGATCAGGTTCTTCATGCTTCTCCGCCAACCGCGATACGCCGACCAGACGGCCGGACGACCCTAAGTCAATCAGCCGAACCCCCTGGGTATTCCGACCGATCACCCGAATGTCCCGCATCGCCAGACGAACAATTTTGGCGTTCGCCGTCACCATCATGACCTCATCTTCATCCTTCACCGACAGGGCGGCCACGACCTTCCCGTTTCTCGCGCTCGTCTGAATGGTAATCACCCCCTGCCCCCCCCGGCCCTGTTGCCGGTACTCCGAAAGCGCCGTCCTCTTTCCGTATCCCATCTCCGTCACAGTCAGGATCGTCGCGTCGCTGTTCTGGGGAAGCGTCTCCATGCTGATGACGTCATCCCCTGCCTGTAAACGCATTCCGTAAACCCCGGTGGACACCCTCCCTACCGCCCGGGCCTCCTCCTCGCTAAATCGGATGGAGAGACCCATCCGGCTTCCCAATAAAATGTCATGCGTCCCGGACGTTAGACAGGCGGAGATCAAACGATCCCCCTCCTCCAGATTAATCGCACGGATACCGCCCACGCGAGGATTGCCATAAGCGATCAGATCGGTCTTTTTAACCAGCCCTTTCTGGGTGGCCATAATGATAAATCGGCCCTCGTTAAACTGATCGACCGGAAGGATGGCCGTGATTTTTTCGGTGGCTTCCATCTGAAGCAAATTAATCATCGCCTTTCCCTTCGACACCCGACCCGCCTCTGGGATTTGATGGACCTTCAACCAATAGACCCGTCCGGAATCTGTAAAAAAGAGCAGGTAGTGGTGGGTGGAAGCGGTGAACAGATGGACGACAAAATCATCCTCCTTCAAACCACTCCCAATTTTCCCCTTTCCCCCCCGGCGCTGATTCCGATAAAGCGCGATGGGGCTTCGTTTGATGTAGCCGGTATGAGAAATCGTCACCGCCATCTCTTCCTGGACAATAAGATCTTCAATGTTGATCTCACCCGTCTCCGGAACAATCTGGGTGAGACGCGCATCGGCGTATTTTTCTTTGACCTCCACCAGTTCGTCATGGATCAGATTTCGGATTAACACCTCACTGGCCAGCAAGGCCTTCAGCGCTTCAATCCGTTTCAACAGGTCTTGATATTCGCTAATAATTTTGTCTCGTTCAAGTCCCGTCAACCGTTGCAGGCGCATCTCCAGAATCGCCTGGGACTGCGCCTCGGAGAGGGAAAACTGCGCAATCAGCTGGGCCTTCGCCACATCGGGAGAGGCGGCGGCACGGATGAGGGCAATCACCGCGTCCAGATGATCGAGCGCAATTTTAAGCCCTTCAAGGATGTGGGCGCGGGCCTCGGCCTGCTTCAGCTCGTAGCGCGCCCGCCGAATAATCACCTCTCTCCTGAACGAGAGGAAATGTTGGAGCGCCTCTTTAAGATTTAAAACCTGCGGCTGATTTTCGACGAGCGCCAATAAAATCACGCCGAAGGAAGATTGCATCTGGGTATGTTTATACAGCTGGTTCAAGATGACCTGCGCCATCTCGCCACGCTTGAGTTCAATGACAATTCGCATCCCATCGCGATCCGACTCATCCCGAAGGTCAGAAACCCCCTCCACCTTCCTGTCTCGAATCAGCTCGGCCATCTTTTCCATGAGCCTCGCCTTGTTCACCTGGTAAGGAAGTTCCGTGACGACGATCGTCTCTTTCTCGGTCCGCTCGTTGACTTCGATCAGGGCCCGAGCCCGCAGGGTTAACACCCCCCGACCGGTGTGATAGGCATCACGAATCCCTTGCGTTCCATAGATGAATCCCGCCGTGGGGAAGTCCGGCCCGGGAATCACCCGCATGAGCGCTTCAATATCCGTCTCCGGCGTCTCAAGCAGCAGCAGCAGGCCGTTAATCAGTTCGGAGAGGTTGTGGGGGGGGATGTTTGTCGCCATCCCGACCGCAATCCCCGAGGAACCGTTCATGAGTAAATTAGGCACCCGGGTGGGGAGAACGGTGGGCTCCTGTTGCGAGCCATCATAATTCAAAACAAAATCAACCGTGTCCTTATCAAGGTCGGATAACAACTCGGTCGCCATGGCCGTGGGACGAATTTCTGTGTAGCGCATCGCGGCGGCGGGATCCCCATCCACAGATCCGAAATTTCCCTGCCCATCGACCAGAAGATAGCGCATGTTAAAGTCCTGTGCCATCCGGACAAGGGTGTCGTAGATGGAGGATTCGCCGTGGGGGTGGTAATTCCCCATAATCTCACCCACCACCTTCGCGGACTTGCGATACGCTCGGTTGGGGGCAAGCCCCATCCCATACATCCCAAACAGAGACCTCCGATGGACCGGTTTCAAACCATCCCGGACATCTGGCAACGCCCGCCCGACAATCACGCTCATCGCGTAGTCCAGGTAGGCCGACCTCATTTCTGACTCTAAATTGACACTCTCAATAGGGGGCATATGCGCCTTAGTGTGAAAAAGTGTAGATAAAAATTTATTCTGTTTTTGTTACAAAAAATGCTTAAATATCAACGTTTTTAGCTTCTTTTGCATGTTGTTGAATAAAGGCCCTGCGCGGCTCGACCTCATCCCCCATTAAAACGGAGAATATCCGCTCCGTTTCGACAACATCGTCAATATTAACCTTGAGGAGTGTCCGTCCATCAGGGTTCATCGTCGTCTCCCAAAGCTGTTCAGGGTTCATCTCTCCCAGCCCTTTATATCGCTGTATTGCGAGCCCCTTTTTCCCTCGGTCTAACACATGCTCGATGATGGAGGCAGTGTTCGCATGGCTTCGCTCCCCATCAGAGTCAATCGTACGGTAAGGCGAGACCAGTCCGATGCTGCGTGGAGAGGAGTTTCGCAACTCTCGGAACTCCGGTGAAGAGGCCAGCCCCTCGTCAATTTTAAACACCGTGGTCACACCATTTCGCTCGATCTGACACTCCAGGGAATACGACTTATGTTCCTCATCCTGCCCAATTTCTGCCGAAAATCTCTGCGTAGGATGATGCAGGACCCAATAGCTCCGGGTCCCCTCTATGAGGCGAGAGAGGTTTGTCTTATTTCTAAAAAAGGCCGGCCCTAAATCGTCCTCGCGGAGGATAAGACGAAGAAAAGAGGGATCAATTCGCTTTCTTCCAAAGCGCTCCAACAGGGCCTCATAGTCTATCAACTTTTTCACAAGGGCTTTCACCTTCGCGCCGGAAAGGTACCCCCCCTGGCCCTCATTGAAAAGTTGCACCTCGTCCGACCCAATCCCCAGGAGATACTCCCGCATCGCCGCTTCGTTTTTAAGGTACCGCTCGCTCTTCCCACGTTTTACCTTAAAAAGCGGGGGCTGCGCGATGTAGATATGTCCCCGCTCCACCAAGGGCGCCATCTGCCGATAGAAAAAGGTGAGCAGAAGCGTACGGATATGGGAGCCATCCACGTCAGCATCGGTCATAATAATAATCCGGTGGTAGCGGAGCTTATTGATATCGAAATCCTCCACCCCCACCCCACACCCCATGGCCGTAATGAGAATACGAATCTCCTCGGAGGAAATCATTTTGTCAAAGCGAGCCCGCTCAACATTGAGGATTTTTCCGCGAAGCGGGAGAATCGCCTGGAACCTGCGATCCCGCCCCTGCTTGGCAGAACCTCCCGCAGAATCTCCTTCCACCAAGTAGATTTCGCTATGTGCCGGATCTTTTTCAGAACAATCCGCAAGCTTCCCCGGAAGGGATCCGCAATCCAGGGAGTTTTTACGACGAATCAGGTCTTTGGCTTTTCTCGCGGCCTCTCTTGCCCTGGCCGCGTTCTGCGCCTTTTCAACGATCTTTTTAGCCACGGAGGGATTTTCTTCAAAATACTCCCCCAGCGCCTCATTGACCACCGTTTCAACCAATCCCTTGACTTCAGAGTTACCAAGCTTTGTCTTGGTTTGCCCTTCGAACTGTGGATTGGGAAGCTTAATGGAAATAACCGTGGTCAGGCCCTCACGAACATCTTCTCCGGTCACGGCATCTCCATTCTTGAGGAGACCGTTTGCCTGACCGTAGCTATTCAGGGTGCGGGTTAACGCAGACTTAAAACCGATCAAGTGGGTCCCGCCCTCCCGGGTATTGATGTTATTGGCAAATGAAAACAGGTTTTCAGCATAACCGTCGTTGTATTGAATCGCCAATTCCAACAGGATTGGCCCTTTTTCTTTTTCAACATAAACGGGCTTATGTAAGGGGTGCTTATTCTCATTGAGCATCTCGACAAAAGAGATGATCCCCCCCTCGTAACAGAAATCCTGCCGCTTTTCGGTGCGTTCGTCCTCCACCGAAATTTTAAGCCCCTTATTTAAAAAGGCCAACTCTCTTAATCGTTGTGAGACCACCTCATAGGAGAGTTCCGTCTGTTCAAAGATCAAGGCATCTGGTTTAAAGGTAACCGTGGTTCCCCGTTTTTTGGTCTTTCCAGAAACCGTCAGAGGGCCAAGCGGTTTTCCCCGCTCATAGCGTTGCTGAAAAACCACGCCCTCCTGTTTGATCTCCAGTTCCAACCACTCCGACAGGGCGTTCACCACAGAAACGCCGACCCCGTGAAGGCCGCCCGAGACCTTATACGTGTCGTTATCAAACTTGCTCCCCGCATGCAGGTAGGTCAGGGCCACCTCGGCAGCGGAAACTTTTTTCTCTGGATGAGGCTTTGTTGGAATGCCACGCCCATTGTCGATGACCGTCGCAGAACCATCCACATGCAGGATCGTGTTAATCTCGGTGCAGAAGCCCGCCATCGCCTCGTCCACCGAGTTATCCACCACCTCGTAAACAAGATGGTGAAGCCCTTCCGGACCCGTATTGCCGATATACATGGCTGGACGTTTTCGAACGGCCTCAAGGCCTTCCAGTATTTTTATTTTCCCTTCGTGGTACTGGGAAGGATCGTCTGTCATAATTTTCAACCGGAGGTTTTATCGTAAGGGAGATAAGGGAGAGGGGTTATCCTCTCATCGGCATCACAACCGCCAAAAAACCATTTTTTTCGTCTCGGACCAGGCAGGGGGAGGAGGCATCCTTAAACTCAAGGACGGTCTCTTCTCCCTCAATCACGCCTAAGATATCAATAAAATACCGCGCATTAAATCCCGTGGAAAAGACCTCTCCCGAAAAGTCGGTCACAATTTCCTCATTGGCTTCTCCCAATTCAGGATTGCTGGAGTTCAATAGCAGGCGGCTTTTCTCCAGGGTAAACCTGACGGCGCTTGTTTTTTCTCTGGAAAGGAGTGACACCCGGCGCAATCCCCCCTCCAGGGCCTCTTTTTTTGTGGTCAGCTTAATGTGATTGCTGATGGGGATAACCTGTTTGTAATTTGGATAACTTCCCTCCATGAGGCGGGAGGTGATCACCAGAGCGTTACTTCTGAAGAGGATCTGATTTTTGCCAAGCAACAGTTCTGGCTTTTCCCCCTCTCGATCTCCTTCATCCAATACCTTTTTTATTTCTATTAACGCCTTTTTTGGGACAATGAACTGATCTTCCCTCTCTCCGGAAAAGTTTGCCTCCCCTTCAGCCATCGCAAGGCGATGCCCATTGGTGGCAACCAGTTTCAGGGTTTTTCTTTTCCCCCCCTGCAGTTGGATTAAGATGCCATTGAGAACATATCTGGCATCATTTTCTCCCGAGGCGAAGAGGGTCTTTCTAATCAACGTAGAAAAAATGGCTGGATCAATCATGACCTTGACCCCCTCCTCCAGGGAGGGCGGATTGGGGAATTCCTCTGGAGGGAGCCCTGCAACTCTAAAATGGCTTTTTTTGAACTGAATGACAACCCAGTTGTTTTCTTGAGTTTGAATATCAATCATCCCATCCTCAAACTCGCGTACCAATTCATACAGCTTTTTGGCAGAGAGCGTCAGCTTGCCTGGCTCAATCACCTGCGCCGGGTAGACCCCTTGAATCCCCATCTCCATATCCGTTGCAAAGACAGAAATTTTATTATCACTCGCCTCCATGAGCAGGTGCGAGAGAATGGGCATGGTACTTCTTTTCTCCACAACCCCCTGAACCCGTTGCATCGCCAAAAGAAGGTCCCGGCGCTGTACCTTGATCCTCATAACTTAACCCTCCTTAAGATGTTGGGTGAGGCTTTCTATTGTTATTTTAAAGTTGAAATCTGATTCTAATCTATTTTCAATCTGCTTACAGGCATGAATAATCGTTGAATGATCTTTGCCTCCAAAATGTCTTCCAATTTCAGGGAAAGAGAGCCCGATGAGTTCTCGTGTCAGATACATCGAAACCTGCCGCGCGCAAACAATATTTTTTGTTCGTTTCCTCGATTTTAAATCGGCAATTTTCACATGAAATCGCTCTGACACAATTTTTTGAATATCCTCAACCGTAATGGTCATCTTTTTTTCAGTAATCGTATCGCGCAAAACACGTTTTGCCAGATCAACGGTAATTTCCTGATGAGTCAGCTCACTAAAAGCGCCCACTCGAATCAGGGCCCCCTCCAACTCACGGACATTTTTTTTGACATGGGTCGCCAAATAAAGACCCACATCATTTGAAATGATAATCCCCTCCAATTCAGCCTTTTGTTTTAGAATCACAATTCTTGTTTCAAGGTCAGGGGACTGAATATCCGCGACTAATCCCATTCCAAATCGAGAGCGGAGGCGTTCATCAATATCCGAAATATCTTCTGCAGATCGATCACTTGAAACCACGATCTGTTTGTTTGATTCATAAAGGGTATTAAAGGTGTGAAAAAATTCTTCCTGTGTTCTCTCTTTCTTCGCCAGAAACTGGATATCATCCATCAAAAGGACATCAAGGGTTCTGTATTTGTCTTTAAGCTCCGGCATTTTATTGTTGCGGATAGAAGCGATCGTCTCATTTGTAAACTGTTCAGCAGAGAGATATAGCACCCGTCGCGTTGGCTCTTTCGACAGAATAAAATTTCCAATGGCTGATAAAAGGTGTGTCTTCCCGAGCCCGACCCCACCATACAAAAACAGCGGATTATAGGCCATTCCAGGTTTTTCTGCCACCTTATAGGATGCGGCATGGGCGAATTGATTGCTTGAACCAATAACAAAGGTCTCAAAGGTATATCTTAAGTTTGGGTTAATTCTTTTTACCGCACTATTCCCATTATTTTTTTCTTCTTTCGTTTCTTCCTGGGGAGCTCCCTTTCTTCTGTCTTTCGAAACAAAATCAAGCTTGATTTCCTCAACGCCAAGCTCATTCTTAAGATTCTCACAAATCAAGGGACCATAATTATTTAAAACCCACTCCCCAAAAAAGTGATTGGGAACCAAAACCCCTGCCTCTCCATTACTAAAAGTAATCAGGATTGTTGGCTTCAGCCACATATCAAAACTTTTACGATTCACCCCAGGCTCAATTTTACGAAGAACCCTTTCCCAAACATCACTCAACATTAAATTTTTAGTATCCTGCATAAAGTTATCCACAGAAAAAATAGTTTATTTATACTTATTTTATAAGCAGTTAATAAACTCTATCAACAAATAGACCACACCTGAAGACCGACCCAAGGCAAAAACGTGGGTATCCTACTAAATACCCCATTTTGAATCAAGCAAGAAGACTTTTTTAAACACTTATCAACACACGCTGTCAACACGATGATTGCTTTACTTCCAATATCTTACCAACTCGTTACACAGACCAAACAGCCCCTATTACTATTACTATTTTATTAATAAAATATAAATAATAGATAGACTCAAAACCCACCCCTCACGTTTCTTGCCCAGGGTTCATTAACAATGGTATTATCACCGGTCTGATCGTAAAATAAGTTTTTCAATAACCCGTTACACTATGACGAACACCATGACGAACACTATGACGACCTCGACCTCGCTTTTTTGTTCAGAGATAAGTAAATCGTTTGGCCACTGTCTTGTTATAGCGGGTATTTCACTTCAAATCGATCAGGGAGGATGCTACTCCCTTTTAGGTCCAAATGGATCTGGAAAAACAACCCTCCTGAAAATATTTGCAACATTATCAAAACCGACCTCTGGAAGGTTTGAAATTATGGGATTTGATGGTGATAAAGATAGAATCAAAGCAAGAAAAGAACTCTTTATTGTCGCGCATGGATCTCATCTTTATGACGAGATGAGCGTTGAAGAGAATATTAAATTTTCTATGGGAATAAGAGGCCATTCCCCCTTGGTGAGCCAGGTTAAATCAGCCTTGGACTATACAGGAATAGGTCCCTTCTTTAGAATTAAGTGTCGCTATCTATCTGCAGGGATGAAAAAAAGAGTCGCCCTGGCAAAAGCGATTCTATCTCAACCGAGGGTTCTCCTTTTGGATGAAGCCTACTCCTCATTAGATGAAAATGGGGTCAGCATGGTCAATCACTGCATTAAGGACTTTAAAAAAAATGGTGCAACAGTTTTTATGACCACACATGACCGGGTCAGGGCCTTTGATGTTGCAAGTCGCGCTGGGGTCCTGTGTTCTGGACATCTCAAGGAAATTCAAACAGAGGATTTAATTAAAGATCATGCCATTTTTTAATGTCATACGGTGGATTGTCTGGAAAGATATCATCAGTGAAATTAGGAGCCGTGAAAATATCTCCTCGATGTTTTTTTTCTCTCTGATCGTTATTTTTATTTTAAGTTTTTCCATTGATTCAAACGAGACAAAAAGTGTTATTCCTGGTGTCATCTGGGTGGCGTTTGGTTTTACGTCAATCATCGGATTAGGCAGGTGCTTCCTTATGGAAGTCAGTAATGATTGTATTGAATATTTTCAAATGGCCCCGATTGTCAAGGGAACTGTTTATCTTGGCAAACTGATTGGAAACAGCCTCTTTTTATTTTGTGTAGAATTAATTTTATATCCCCTGTTTATTCTTTTTTTTAATCTGGATATTATTGAGAAACTCCCTGGGCTATTGTTGGCATCGGTGCCAGCCACCCTTGGACTTTCAGCGTTAGGAACGCTATTCTCTGCGTTAACCGCCCATGTTCGTGCGCGTGAGGTCATGTTTCCCGTTCTTCTCATGCCGCTGTCTGTCCCTGTATTTATAGGCGCGGTTCAAGCGACAAAAGGGATCTTGAATGGGGATCCATTCAACCTGTATTTTCCATGGGTTGAGTTATTGATTGTTTTTGATGTTGTTTTTGTTGTGACTTCGTTCTGGTTGTTCGAGTACATCCTGGATTATTAAAGAAATGTTTGGAAACTTGACTGTCGCAAAAATTCGAAATCAGGAAAAGCTGTTTGGGTTGGGGGCGCTTACTTTTATTGGCGTGGGACTCTATCTTTCTCTTGTCACCTCTCCACCCGATTATTATCAGGGAGAGGTTGTTCGAATCATGTACGTTCATGTTCCGTTTGCGAAGACATCCTTGTTAGCCTATATCACGTTGTTTTCTGGAAGTGTTTTGTATCTTTGGAAGAAAAATCTGATTGTGGATAATGCCTGCCATGCCGCAGCGGGGATAGGTCTTTTTTTTACATTAATTGCTTTAATTACAGGATCGATCTGGGCAAAACCGACCTGGAACACTTGGTGGACCTGGGACCCGCGTTTGGTCTCTTTTGCAATTCTTTTATTGATTTTAGCGGGGTATCTGATGCTTCGCGCCTTTTTAGATGATCGTGAAAGAGAGGCAAGATATGCCGCTGTCTTTGCGATTATTGGGTTTATTGACCTCCCTATTGTCTATTTTTCCGTAGAGTGGTGGCGCACACTTCATCAGCCTCTCTCGGTCTCTGTTCGGGGGCTTAGTATTGATCGGGCCATGGTGATTCCACTTCTGTTCATGTCCATCGGGTTCTCTCTTCTTTTTGTCTACATGCTTATCGTGCGAACGCAGATGCTCTACCTCCAATATTTATTGGAGGCAAAACAAGGCCGTCTGTTAAGTGAGGTTCAATCGTAGTGCATCCAGAAACGAAGTGGTTTTATCTGCGGTGGGGAGGGGTATTGGTTCTCGGGGTTGTAATTTCCCTGCTTGGACTTCAGAGATATTGCCTCGAGATCAAAACAGTCACCCCCGATGAATTGCTTAAAATGGGAAGCCACAGAAATCGAGTGATCGGAAGAATAGACGCAGCATCGCTCTCGGTTGCGCCCACTTTGACGCAATTTCGGCTGATGGGAGCGCCGGGGCAGATTCCGGTTCGTTATTCTGGGGGTGATCTTGAGAATGTCCGGGCATTAAAAGAGATTGTCGTTCATGGATATTGGGACGTGAACACCGGATTATTTGAGGCCAGTAAAATATCGCTGACGCCCAATTACGGGTTTGTCGTGGCAGCCTATCTGATTTCATTGGTCCCGATGCTTGTCTTTCTTTTTTACATGGAACGACGGGTTCTCTTCCTCTATGTCCTGATCAAGAAAGAAGTGGCCTATCAGGCCGGTCCTGATGAGGTCCTTGGGGATTAAAATGACTGGCAGGAAGATTGGTTTTATCACGAGCATTCTTATCGTTCTATCAGGCGTGGCTTATCTTGGTTTTGGAAATTTTTCAAAGAATCTTGTCTATTTTGTGACCCCTTCAGAGGTTGTCGCCTTTTCGCCTGATCAGTATGCACATAAGGTTCGCGTGGCTGGGATGGTGGTTTCCGGGAGTATGAAGGTGATTCCGGATACACTCATCATTCATTTTCAGCTGACGGATGGGGTGGATACCATTCCGGTTGTGTTTGAGGGGATTCCGCCAGATCTTTTTAAGGAGGGGCAGGGTGCCGTAGCGGAAGGGCGCTGGGGAGCGGACAAACAGTTTCGATCCGGGATGATTATGGCGAAGCACTCCGAAGACTATATGCCGGTGGATATGAAGAACCTGGGGGTCGCGCTTCCTAAAAAAGACTTTTTTAAAACCCTGAATGTTGAGTAAAGTTGTCTGACCGAGGAAAAAATAATGATCATTGAATTTGGACATTTTGCTGTGATTGTTGCCCTGGTCCTTTCGGTGGTCGGTATGGCGGCCCCGCTCTATGGCCTTAAATTTAAGCGTGAAGCGTGGAGCGCTGTGGGACGGCAGGCGGTCATGGCGAATTTTTTTCTGATTACAATCGGCATGGCTGCCATGATCTTTTCGTATGTGACAGAGGACTATTCTGTGAAATATGTCTTCTCGACCTCCAACAGCCGGCTGCCCTTGTTCTACAAGGTGGCGGGTCTCTGGGGGGGGCATGAGGGGTCTCTGCTGCTTTGGACCTGGGTGTTGTCTCTCTTCGGCGCGCTGGTGGTTTCGATTCACTGGAAGACGCAGCCTGGGGTCATGCCTTATTTTGTGGCAATCAACTCGTTCATCCTGCATGGATTCCTTCTTTTAATTCTCTTCCTTTCAAATCCGTTTGAACGGATTTTCCCCATCCCGCCCGATGGCCGGGACCTCAACCCCCTCTTGCAGGACCCTGCCATGGTGATCCACCCGCCGATGCTCTATCTGGGGTATGTCGGGCTTTCTGTCCCGTACTCTTTTGCCATGGCGGCCCTTTTATCGGGGCGATTGGGGGAGGAATGGGTCAAGACCACACAACGGTGGACGCTGATTGCCTGGCTTGCGCTGACCACGGGGATTCTCATGGGGGGCTATTGGGCCTACTATGAGCTGGGGTGGGGGGGCTATTGGGGGTGGGACCCGGTTGAAAACGCGTCATTTATGCCATGGCTGGTTGCGACGGCTTTCCTTCATTCTGTGATGGTGCAGGAGGCCAGAAAGATGTTTAAGGTCTGGAACTTATTCCTGATTATTGTTGCTTTTTCGCTTTCTCTGATCGGCACATTTTTAGTCAGAAGCGGGATCTTGTCGTCCGTGCACTCGTTTGCAACCGATCCAGGACGAGGGCTTTTTATCCTGGCCTTTCTTTCTGTGGTTCTTTTATTCTCTTTTGGCACCCTCATCCTTCGAGGTCCGGCGCTCAAAAGTAAAATCGAACTGAACGCTATTATTTCACGGGAATCGGCCTTCCTTTTCAATAACCTCTTTTTTCTGGTCGCGATGGTCACGATTTTTGTGGGGACACTCTATCCCCTTTTCATGGAGGTCTTAAAATTCAAAAAGGTTTCGGTGGGACCTCCCTATTACAACGCAGTTTTTATGCCGATTGCCCTGGGCCTCATCTTTCTGATGGGTGTTGGCCCGTATATTCCCTGGCGGAAGGCCTCTTGGGACGGCGTAAAGAAGACCTTTTTTTGGCCTGCTGTCATCGCTCCAGGAGGCGTTATTTTGGCGTTTATCGTCGGCATAAGGGAGGGCTATGCCTTGTCCGGGCTGGGGGTTGTCCTTTTTGTAGTGGTTGCGATTTTTTCTGATCTATCAAAACTCACGCTTTTTTGGGCCCATCGAAATCAGGTAAATTATTTCCGGGGTTTTATCGCAGGTTTCCGGGCGAACCCACGTCGCCTTGCCGGCATTCTAACCCATGTTGGTGTTTTGGTGATGGTCGTTGGCATTATCTGTTCGACCCTCTATCAGACTGAAAAGATGCTGATTATGAAGCCGGGGGATACCCTTCGGCTTGATTCTTATCGGGTGAAGCTGGATCGGCTTTACCCGGTAGAAGGGGTCAACTGGTCTGGCCAGGAGGCCCTTTTTCAGGTCTTGCGTGACGGCGAGACGATCACAGAATTGCGCCCACAAAAGCGGATTTACTCGGTGTCTCAAACCCCCACCACAGAGACGGCGATCTATCAAATTCATACGGGACACATTTTTCTCACGATTCCGGAGGTCGCCCCCGATGGTTCGTGGGCGAGGGTCAGGGCCCTTCATAATCCGCTGGTCCTTTGGGTCTGGTATGGGGGAGGCATCATGGGGCTGGGGGTGATCTTAAATGTTTTCAGAAGACGCAGGCTTCCTGTTGCCGCAACGGGGCTTGTTGAAGCTGGCGTGAATCCTTCCGGGGCTTCGGTAGAAGGGGCTTTATGAGCGGTGCCGAGTTGGGAGATCTGAAGGAAGATCGCACGTTTCTTCGGACGTGGCACTTCTTTCTGGTCTTGGGTCTTTTAGGTTTATTGGTTCTCTTTTATCGTGGTTTATATGGCAATCCCTCTTATATCCCGCCGGTGATTATTGATACGCCGGCTCCCAAGTTTACGGCTCAAGAGATGTTTAATGCTGAAGAAATCTCCCTGTCACAACTCAAAGGAAAGGTGGTGGTCCTTAACTTCTGGGCCTCCTGGTGTCAGGAATGCAAGTTGGAACACCCTTTTCTCCTTGAGTTAAATAGAAGGTTTAGCCAGGATCCAAACTTTGTCATGATCGGCGTCAATTATCAGGACAAAGAAGATTTAGCACGTCAGTATCTTAAGGAACATGGAAATAACTTTCAGCATATTCGAGACACGACCGGAACCATTTCCATTGACTATGGCATTTACGGTGTTCCGGAGACGTTTGTCATTGATCCTGCTGGGGTGATCCGCTACAAAACGATTGGTCCCGTCGTTGGGAATAACTATCGCCATCTTGTTGAAAAGGTGATCGAGCCGTTGCTCTCGGGCAAGGGGGTATCATGACCCGGGCGATGATCGTCATGCTTTCCCTATTTGCCTTTTTTTGGACTGGGGCCTCGGATGCGGCGTCCCAAAAGCTGACAGAGAAAGAACTCCAGGCCCAGATCCGAGAGGTTTCGCGATCGTTGCGGTGCGCCGTTTGCCAGTCGGAGTCGGTGTGGGAATCTAACGCGGAATTGGCGCTCCAGATGCGGGAAATTATCCGCGAACGCCTTAAAAATGGGGAATCGCCAGATCAAATCCGCGCCTATTTTGTGGGGCGCTATGGTGACTTTATATTGCTGAAACCGGCCAGATCGGGGCTCAACTGGCTGTTGTGGTTGGGGCCGGTTGTCTTGCTTTTTGGGGGCGGGTGCATTTTGTTCCTCTGGATCAGGAAGTGGGTGACAAAAACAGCCCAACGCTCCCCGGAGGAGATTCTTCCGACGAACGAGAAGAATCGAAAGAGGATTGAACAGGAATTACGTCAGTTGAATCGGTCTTAGTCCGGAGCCCCCACATGGTGTTGGTCTTTTCGAGTCTTTTATTTGGCGTTGTGTTCCTCTTTCTTTCCACCCCGTTATGGAGAAGGGAGGCCTCTTTGCCGGGGGCGAAGGGTCTGGTCCAGGACGAGGAAATCATCGACTTATCGGTAGAGAAGGAGTCTCTCCTGCGTGCGCTTTCCGATCTTGAGATGGATACGGAGGCCTCAAAAACACCGGAGGGTGAGCGGTTGAAGCTTGAGTATGAACATCGTCTGTCTGAAATTTTTGAGCGGCTTGACCTGTTGAGATCGGTCAACGTGGCCCAGCCAACCGCAGGAGATGCTCCTCTGGGCAAGAGGCGGTGGATCCCGACTGCGACGTTGGCGGGGGTCCTGATCCCCTCCCTCCTTGGCGCCTCTGCCCTCGTTCATTGGAATCTGGGTCGTTCTGCAGTGTCGCAGCAATCGGCGCAGCCGGCAGGGGAGGGGATGCCGATTAACCCCGTCGAGATGGTCGCGCGGCTTGAGAAGCGGCTCAAGGAGAATCCTGATAACCTCCAGGATCAGATGATGGCCGGTCGGTCTTACATGACCTTGGAGCGCTGGGAAGATGCGAAGGCGGCTTGGGGGAAGGTGCTTCTGTTGGATGAAAGAAGCCATGCGGCACACTACGCCCTGGGTGAAATTCTGATCCGTACGGCGATGGGGGAAAAAGGTCCGTATGAAGAAGCGTTGGCGCACTTTGATCAGGCGTTGATCAACACGCCACAGGATCCGGTGATCCTCTGGGCAAAAGGGATTGCGCTGCTTCAGTTAGAGCGGCGCGAGGAAGCGGATACGGTCTGGACGGAGGCATTTCAGTATATTCCCCCCGGAACGGACAGCTCCGAAATGGTGGGTCGGGCATTGCAGGAGTTACGCGCGGGCAAACCCGCTTCATAAGGCGGGTCAAACCATGGGTCCTTTCCGTGTTCTGTGTCTGGCTGTTTTTTTCTTTTTGAGTGGGTGCTCGGATCCTCCTCTGGATGAAAACACAAGGACGTCGAGCCCGTTGGCCCCGGACTTCCGCGCGAAAAACTTGAGGGGGGGGACAAGCGCGCTTTCGGATTTCAGGGGCAAGGTCGTCCTGATTAACTTCTGGGCGACATGGTGTGCCCCCTGTCGGGCGGAAATGCCTTCCATGGAGGCGTTATACCGAAGCCACGCGCGGCGTGATTTTGAGATTTTAGCGATCTCGATTGACACGATGGGCGAGCCTTCGGTACGGGCCTATATTGAGGAGCTTGGGTTTACGTTCCCGGTGCTTGCCGATCCCGAACTCATTGTGAATGACCTCTATCATGTGAGAGTGGCTCCGACAAGTTTTATCATCAATCGCAAGGGGGTTATCGTAAAAAGTATTCTTGGCGCACGGGATTGGCTGGATCCGGAAACCCGCGCACCGATTGATCGGCTTGTTCAATCCCGGGGGTAGTGGGCCTCCCTTTTGTAGGGTCTGCGTCAGGTTATGGAAAGTGTCTCCTATTTCATTGCGTTTTCTGCGGGGTTTCTCTCTTTTGTGTCGCCCTGCGTTCTTCCGGTTGTGCCTTCGTTGATATCGTATGTCACGGGCCTTTCTCTGGCGGAGTTTGCGTCGATGGAGCGCAGATCCGGTCTCCGTCAGAGTGCCATGATCAATGCCATCCTGTTTATTCTGGGATTTTCTACGATTTTTATTTCACTGGGCGCGTCCGCGACACTGATCGGCCGGACTTTAATCTCTTATCAGGCAACGATCCGGCAGGTTGGCGGACTGCTCATCATATTATTTGGTCTTCACATCCTGGGACTTTTTAAGCCATTATTTCTCATGAGGGATATTCATTTCCGGTTTTCCCACCGGCCCGCTGGTTATTTTGGTTCTTATCTGGTTGGGATGGCGTTTGGTGCGGGGTGGACCCCCTGCGTGGGTCCGATCTTGGGATCGATTCTTCTTTATGCCGGCACGACAGGTTCTGTGGTGGTTGGGATTCAGCTCCTTGCCGTCTATTCCCTGGGGTTGGGGCTGCCTCTTTTTGCTGCCTTCTGGGGGGTTCAGTCTTTCCTGGCTTCTTCCAGGAAGACGATCCCTTATCTACGGTTTGTCTCGGGGATCAGCGGGATACTTCTTGTTACCATGGGTTTTCTGGTCTCAACAAACGCCATGATGCGCTTAACCGCATTTTTTTATGAGATGGGCATCGGTTGGGACATCGGTCAGTAGCGGGTGGTTTTTTTCCACGCCCGGTGTTATCGCCAACGGCCCCGCGCTTCCAGGCACCAGAGAAGACCGAGCAGCGTAATCGCCCCCACGACTTTCCCATGCTCCATGACGACGACGACGCGACATCCCCTTAGCTTCATGAGGGAATTGACATCCTCTGTCGTTGCGCTGCTCTCGACGGTCGGGGCGGGGGTGCTCATGACTTGCCGAACGGTGGTGATTTTCATATCCATGTTCTCTGGGATAGCCCGACGGATAATGTCCTCTTCGGTGACAATCCCAACCGGTTGGCCGCGATCTTCAATAATCAGATAACCCGTTCTGGTATCACGCATGATATGGCAGGCTTCATACAAGGTCAGGCCAGTGCCCTCCGTTTTGACAGAGGCGGACATAAACCTTTTCAATTCAGACGCCGACTCGCCCATCTCTCCCTCCCCCTAACAGGTTGTTAAAAAACTCATGCGGTTCAAAAAGATCCCAAATCAAGGCCCAAGAGCCGCCAACCGGAGCGTACTGTAAGAGTCCGTCAGGGCTGCGAGCGAGCCTGCAACAGGTAGGACCTTTTCCACCCACCAATAAACACAACCCCCCCTCGTTTGTACCACTGATCTCGGCGAGGAGTCAATGATCAGACCGGGGAATTATACCAAAAAATTATATTTATGATATATATAATGTTACTGGGTAATTGACACTTCTAAACACGTCCCGTTCATGGTGAGCCTGTAGAAGTGAGCCTGTCGAACTTATCGTGAGTAGTGAGGGAGGAATAGATGGATGCTGGAAACCTTGAGGTTTTATGCCACACTATTTTTGAAGAGAGCGTTGAAGGGATACTTCTGGTCAAGGTGGTGACCCGACATATTGTCGAATCCAATCGCGCCATACAGTCCATGCTTGGCTATTCCGAGAGGGAGATGGCCGATTTTTCCCTGGAGAATCTTATCGTCTGTGACCCGGACATGGTTACGGCCTACGTTCAACAGGTTATCAGGACAAGGCAGCATGCCGCCAGTGAGTGGCAATATAAGACAAAATCTGGAGATCCCCTTGACGTCGAAGTGAGCGCTACCGCCGTTGACACCCAGAGTGGGGGGGTGGTCTGTCTGGTTGTTCGGGATATCTCCCAGCGCAGAGTGCAAGAAAAAATACTTCAGAACACAATCTACCATGACCCATTAACCGGCCTCCCGACGAGGCCTATTTTTTATGACCGTCTAAAGACGCTCATCAGCAACCAACCTCGCAACCCGCTTGTCCCAACCGTTCTCTTTCTTGATTTAGACTCCTTTAAGAGGGTCAATGACACCCTTGGCCATGACGCTGGAGACAAACTCATTCAGCAGGTTTCCGTTCGGTTGAGTGGTTGTCTTCATGCCGGGGATACGGTTGCCCGATTGGGAGGAGACGAGTTCATCTTTCTGTGTCCCCAGCGCAGGCGTATTGAGTATGGTGCGATTGTTGCCAAGAAGATTATCCAGGCCTTCTCCACCGCCTTTGTTGTGGATGGGAGGGAAATCTATCTTTCGGGAAGTATTGGGATCGCCCATTACCCTTATGATGGCGACGACGCGGACAGCCTCATGAAACATGCTGCGGCGGCGATGTACCGGGCCAAAGAAAAGGGAAAAAACAACTACCAGTTTTATTTGAACTCCATGAACGCAGCCGCCTATGACCGGCTTGCCCTGGAGAATAGCCTGCACCATGCCATTGAGCGGGACGAACTTCTTCTGCATTATCAGCCGCAGACTTCTATTGAAACTGGAGAGATTCTGGGTATTGAGGCACTCGTTCGCTGGCGACATCCTTCTCTTGGGATTATTCCCCCAGGAGAGTTCATCCCCCTTGCCGAAGAGACTGGGCTGATCCTCCCCATGGGAGAGTGGGTCCTGCGAACGACCTGCCTTCAGAACAAACAATGGACCGAGGTTAACGGGTGGCGTCTACGGATATCGGTCAATCTTTCGGCCAAACAGTTGGAGCAGAAGAATTTTGTGGAACGGGTCTCGAAGATTATTGCCGAAACGGGTCTCTCCCCGGAGCTGTTGGAGCTTGAGATTACCGAAAGTGCTGTGATGAAGGACGTTACGATGGCCATGGCGCATCTCAATCAATTAGCGGGTATGGGCTTTCGGCTCTCCATGGACGACTTTGGAACCGGCTACTCTTCGTTGAGCTATTTGAAGCGGTTTCCCTTGTCGACGCTGAAAGTGGATCGGTCGTTTGTGCAGGAAATCACCACCAGTTCCGACGACCAGGCGATTACCTTGGCCATTATCAGTATGGCCCATCATCTCGGTATGAATGTGATTGCTGAAGGGGTTGAAACATCCGCTCAACTGGGTTTGTTAAAATCATACCAATGCGATGCGATTCAGGGGTTTCTGATCAGTAAGCCCCTCCCTGTTGAGGACATAGAGAAGTTTGTCGAGCATCAATCTGGCAGTGGTTTGTCTGTCCGCTAAAATCTATGCATCAGCGGGTTATTGGCGGCTTTGAGTGATTGCTTGTATCGAAACAGCCGGATAGATATAATGTCCCTATGAAAACCGTCACTCTTTCCGCGCACTTTAACGGTGAGAACATCCAGCTTGACGAGCCGTTTGCGCTGTCTGCAGATGCCCTGCTTCTTGTTACGATTCTCCCTGACAATTTGTCCGACGCAGCGCGGCAGGCGTGGTACGCACTCTCAAAATCTGGATTAGCCCGCGCTTATTCGGACGACGAACCAGATTATCCGGAGAGTCTCGTCCGCACGCGCACCGCCCAATGAAAGAGGGCGATGTCGTGCTCACCCCCTTTCAGCAGGCCGACGGCAAAACCAAGAACAGACCTGCAATCCTTTTGCGTGTCATGCAGCCGAGCGCATAAAGCGCGGCATTTTTATGCGGTGTTGTTGCGCGGCGACTCACCGCAGTCGTTAGCGGCGGATGTTCCTGTTTGATCGGTCTGAACGGGACCTATGGGTTTTTTACAATTCGCTATGAAAACCGTTGAAGCATCCAGCCGATCATAAAGATCCCCATTCCAACCAGCGTGAACTTAAATAGAAATCCCATGCTCCCATCTTGAAATGCCGAAACCAGCAGGACATTAAGGATCAGCAGCAGCCCTGTCGCTTGGACTCCCTTCGAAATATAGTAGAAAATCTTTCCCATCGTTAATTTCACTCAGTCTTCAGCAAGACAGCAAAAGCGTCATGATTTTATCACAAGAGCGTCATTGTTCCATCACAAATCGTTGCGTTTAAGGCGGGGATGATCCGTTGTGTGCTTGAAAATGCGGTTTCTTTATAGAAATAACGGCACGGTAGTTGCTTATATTGGTTTTATGTGTAGGCCTGTTTTCAAGAAATTTTTACGACTTTCTCGGTATTCAGTGTGTTGTATGTGGTCGTTAATAGGCTTGGGGTTTTGATGGTTTTTTTTCGTACAAATAGAAATACCGCTGTGGGTTAGTACTTAAGATATGAAAATTAAGGTGTGAGTTGACTTTACGAGAGGGCGTTAATTACAATGACGATCCTGATTTTTTTCATACAATCTTATGCCCATGCGTGGTATGTCCAATACTGAGAAGATAATGCGTCCTCACCAGAAGAGGAAGATGTTAGGCGAAATGCTCATCGAGGCGGGTTTGTTATCAAACTACCAGTTGGCGCGTGCGCTTGCCGAACAGAAGGCGCATGGTGGAAGAATGGGAAAGATCTTGAATAATTTGGGTTATGTTACAGAAGAGGGGGTAATCGGCGTCTTGGGAAAACAAATTGGGATCGAATATAAGGATTTGGCGGGTGTTATTGTTGAACCGGAAATGATTCGGATCATTCCAGAGGCGATGGCGCGCCGGCATCAAATTCTTCCCCTTTCGAAGGAGGGAGAAACTTTAACGATCGCCATGGTCGATCCCTTGGATGTATTTGCCGTCGATGATGTCACCCGCGTGACAGGATGCGAGGTGGTCATTGTAATTAGCAAGGCGGCGGATATGCTTGCTGCGATTGAACGTAACTATTCCGAGCTTTCTGTCATGGAAGAGGCGGCCCGTCAGGCAGGTCAGATGGTTGAAGAATCTCCTGACGTGAGAGAGGTTGCGTCGGATCTGGCACGGCTTTCTGAAGATGCGCCAGTGGTGAAATTAGTCAACACGATCATTACCCAGGCGGTTAAGGATAAAGCCAGTGATATCCATATTGAACCCGACCCGGACAACCTTAGAATCCGGTATCGTTGTGATGGGGCGTTGCGTGATGTCATGAATGCGCCCCGCAATCTCCAGGCTGGGGTGACGTCTCGCATTAAAATTATGGCCAATCTGGACATCACGGAAAGAAGGCTGCCACAGGATGGGCGCCTGCAGATCAAAATTGCGGAACGAGACGTTGACGTCCGTGTTTCTACACTTCCTACGATTTTTGGCGAAAAGATCGTGATGCGTCTGCTTGATAAAACCAACATGTGCCTGTCCCTCCCGGATATGGGATTTACGCCGGAGATGCTCCAGCGGTTTGAGAAACTGGTGAGCCGTCCCCATGGGCTGATTTTAGTTACGGGTCCGACAGGAAGTGGGAAAACCACGACGCTCTATTCCGCATTGAATCGGCTGGCCTCTCCGGAGAAGAATATTATTACGATTGAAGACCCTGTGGAGTATCAGGTCAAATCAATCAGTCAGGTTCAGGTGAATGCTAAAGTGGGGGTGACATTTGCCTCCGGACTTCGTTCCATCCTGCGCCAGGATCCTGATGTGGTGATGGTTGGTGAGATCCGGGATCGTGAAACGGCAACGATCGCGGTGCAGGCCGCGCTGACGGGGCATCTGGTCTTGTCCACACTTCACACCAACGACTCTGCGGGGGCGGTCAACCGCTTGATTGATATGGGGATTGAGCCCTTCCTGGTCGCCTCTGCCTTGACGGGTGTGATTGCACAGCGTCTGGTTCGCAGGGTTTGTTCGAGGTGTAAAAAGAGCTACACCGTCACGCAGTCCATGCTCGATGATTTTGGATTGTCCCAGATGGTGGGCGTGGGGATGGGAATCCAGTTTGTTAAAGGCGTGGGATGTTCCGACTGTCGAGGGCTGGGTTATACCGGTCGGATTGGCATCTATGAGCTTTTGACGGTGGATGATGTGGTTCGTCACCTCATTGTGAATCGTGTGCCTGCCTCCGAAATCCGAAAGAAAGCGGATGGGGGTAAGTTTCGAACCATGCGACAGGATGGTCTGATGAAGGCCATTCAGTCCCTGACGAGCATTGAAGATGTTCTCCGTGTGACGCAGGAAGTGGACTAACAGGGGCCGGTCATCACCTCCCCTGCCTGCGGTGAAGTCGCAGGGTGCGACCCCCCTGCGAGGTCTGGAGACCTTGCGGTCAAGGCGGGGCGTGCCCCCTCCCCCTCGTGTGCGAGGTGTGTGCTTGAAACCTCTGTTCCCGCCACGCCCCTACTACGTTTGCCACTCCCATGATGTTGGCTCTTTGAAGTTTTGAGTGGGTGCCGCATTTTAAATCCTCCCCTTGGCAAGGGGTGCGACCCCTGCGAGGGGAGGTTAGGAGGGGTTTATCGCCGAGGTATTCAATAGCACAGATCAAAAATAAAGAGAAAAGCTCTGAGAAATAATATGCCTCATGCAGAGGTTGTCTTATGGAGCCGGTTGAAGGGTTGGCAATTAGAGGGTTATAAGCTCGGGAGGCTATAATATAGTGTCCTGCATTTTGTGGTGGACTTTTATTGTTCCAAACTGAAGTTAGCCATAGAAGCGGATGGGGATTCTCACGATACGGAAGTTGCCGTGATGTCTGACAGAAAAAGGCAAGAGCAAATTGAAGCCTTGGGGATTCACTTATTGAGGTTTAACAATCGGGATATCTGTGAACATTTAGAGAAAGTCTTGTCAAGGATAGCAGAACAAATAAAACTGATAACCTCCCCTACCCCTCCTTAAAGTAAAGGAGGGGATTTACACATTTAAAACTTAAAGGAACCGTTAATAATCCTGTGGGGTTTGGGAGGGCGTGGCCCAGGTGATGGAAGGTTTTGTTCGCTCGGTTTTAGAGCCCAGCGAGTCGCCGCATCCCTGACAGAGATAGTCGTACATCTCCCCATCGGGGAGTACCAGCAGGAGTTGTTCGCGAACGGGCATGGCCTGTTG
>CAYRGU010000008.1:0-21796 GCA_964423845.1 uncultured Nitrospirota bacterium | reverse complement strand
CGTCATCGCCACGGCCTGCTCAATGGGAAAGAACACGGCGAAGGCCGGCAATAGCAGCGTGCCCAAACCGAAGCCGGAGAAGAACGTCAAGGCGGATGCGAGCAACGCCACTGTGCAAAGGATCAATTCGCTCATGCTGCCGCTCACCGCGATCTCCCCTTGTGCATCCGTGTTCAGCAATTCCAACAAACAACAGGCCGGAGCTTGAAGCGGTAGTGTCCGTTATTGACAGTACGCCTCGCCGTCCGTGTTCATGTAATCCAAAGATTGCTCTTAGGTCAATAAAGAGATGTGACTTCTCTCGTCCATTCGCCAAGAGGTGAGGGGATGTTGAACTTGCGATCTTCTTTCTGGAATGTCGGTGGGATCTGCGGCAGGCGTTTTTGGGGCGCTGCCCTCGGTGACCGCTACGGGCCTGTTTTTTTTCTTTCTGTCCTTCAAATCAAAGACGCGGTCCTCGTCCCAACCAACCGCCCGCAATCCTGAAATTGGCTCAATCATTGCGCACCCATCTGCTTCTGGCAGACGCAAAAATCATTCCGAGGGGCAGTTTTCTGTGAAATTAAAACGTTACGGGGGCCGAAAGGTGTTTTTCTACATGATTGCAAACGGAACGAGTACCTATAATAACTTGTAAAACAAATATGTTACGAGGTTCTGCCCTCCCCGCCACGTTTTTCCGCGATTATTTCCGACGTTTTTAAGCCCCCGCTTAATAAACTGATCGGTGTGGTTTCGTGTGGTGAACGGCTACAGTCTGGCGGGTTTTGGCAGGGTCAGGAGGTTGCCAATTCAGCCGGTTTTCTCTTATTGCGGAGGATGAGCCCTTTTATTCTCCTCATCAAGGCGGCGGTGGCGCGGGCCTTGTTGACGACGTGGATCGCGTCGCTGGCTGAGGCAACGCCCAGGGTGATCAGGTCGCGGGAAGTCTTCGTCCACCGTCGTTTATAAATTGATCCTCCGGCGAGAAAATCATATTCTCTCATTCCTTCCAATAACGCTTCCTCAATGCAGTAGCTATGGAGCGCAAATCCCGGAGAGATGGCTTTGGAGAGATTGGTTTTCAAGTGGGTGTTTGTCCCGGATTGGTAGAAATAGATTTTATGGTTGTATTTAAAGTTATAGATCGCAGCGATGGGGGCATGGTCGAGTAAAAGGACGTACAGCTTCAGCCAGTCATTCTTGAGGGCAATTGAAAGAAATGTCTTGTGAAACAAGAGAAATTTCTCGCTTAAAAAAACACCTGGTTTTCCCTTTTCTGTCCAGCGCTTTTGATGAAGACGGATGAGAACCTCGAGGGCTTCCTCAATTGTCTTTTCGGAGGTTGCTATCAGGAAGCTGATCTGTCCTTCTTGGGCAAGGGCCTTGCGGTTTTTCCTGATGTTGGATCGAAGGTCGCTGCTGGCTTGTTGCAGGAAGGTGTCCCAATTTTCGGGCAGCTTGATATACAGGCAGGGGCCTTGGAGCGTTAAGTGATGGGGGGTCGGATGGTTTTCCAAAAGGGATAGGAAGGCTTGGCTCGTCGGTGTGTCAGAACGGATGTTATAGAGGCACATTTCGTCCCATAACTTTGAAAAATTGACGGACAGATGTCGGAGTAGTTCTGACAGAATTTCATGTTCTCGTCCGGCATAGAGTATAAAATTGAGGTAATCGGAGCAGATCTCATCGGCCTCCTCCTCTCCAGAAGCTAAGAAATGGATTTGTCGAATGGCAGGGAGGAAGAAATACGGCCTAACGGTTCGAATATAGAACGGTGCGATGCCAAGGATCTCTCCGCTGGTTTCTCGTACCGTAAGAATGAATAGCTCTCGCGTGTCATCTTTGAAAACCTGCCACCAGGTGTAGAGCCACTCCCAGGTCAGGGTAATCTCATTGTTACCGCTTTGTTGCAGGAGCCCGTTCCATTCTTCCTTGAGGGCATGGAACTGGGCCTCCTGTGAAAGCATCTCAACCCGCATGGATCTCTCTGGTAGGGGGGGATGAATGGGGGGTGTTTTTATCACCGGATCAGGCAGAAATCTTTGGGTAAAATTTTAATTGAGATGAGGCTGCGAAACTGTTTTTCCCACGGTTTCTCATACACCGAGTTTCCTTGAAATAAATCGTATTCCTTCGCGCCCTCTAAAATCGCATTTTCAATGCAATAGCTGTGCAGGAGGATTCCCGGGGAGATGGTTTTTGAAAACTCCCTTTTTGAATAGGCCAGGGTGGCCATTTGATGAAAGTAGATTTTTTGATTGTAACTGAAGTTACAGACTCCCGCGATGGGGCGATGGTTTAGAGAGAGAAGCGACATCCGTAGCCACTGATTCTTAAGGGCCAGAGGAAGAAATGCTTTATAAAAGGCAACGCGTTTATATCCTGGAGAGATGGTTTCTGTTTCTATCGGCATCTGACTTTTTTTGTGGATCTCGATGAAGGCCTCGAACATCGGCCAGAGGGTCTTTTCGTTAGATGCGGTAAGATAGTCGACTTGCCCTTCCTGGGCCAGGGCCTTGCGATTTCGTCGAATGTCAGATCGAAGATCACTGCTGATTTTCTGGAGAAAAAGATCCCAGTTTTCAGGGAGATCAACGTAGGAAGAGGGGGCTTGTATCATGGGTTGACATCGAAGGGGATATTTTCCAAGAAGGCTGGTTAAAAGAGTGCTGGTCGGCGCACTGAACCGCATATTCTCAAGAAAGAGATCATCCCATTCTTTAGTAAAACATGAGATCAAATAATCGAATATTACTTTAAGAAGTTCGAGGGAGTGCTGTTCCTTCAAAATAAAGTTGAGATAATGAGAGAGTCCGCCGCTCGCCGTGGCTTCTCCGGAACCCAGAAATTGAATCCGATTGACGGCAGGAAGAAAAAAATAGGGCTTAATCGTTTGGACGTAAAGGGGGGCGATCCCAATCAGTTCATTTTGTGGATCCCTGATCGCAAGAAGAAAGAGCCTTCGTGTATCGTCTTTAAAAACTTGCCACCAGGTATACATCCACTCCCATGTGAGGGCGATCTCATCGTTGCTGCTTTTCCGCAAGAGCTGATTCCACTCTCCACCCAGCGCATGGAATTGTTGATCCTCGTTGATTAGATCAATACGCACAACCACCCCTTTAAAACTGCGTGGCATTAGAGGAGAGTTGGTCTCATTTGTCAAGAGTGGTGGCTGGTTTTTCTCCTTGCAAAAACATTAAAAATTATGATACTTTCCCGCCCGTATATCCACTTTAATAAGGAGACGCCCTGGTGATTGAAGTCAAGGATTTGTTGGAGGCAGGTGTCCATTTTGGGCATCAAACCAATCGTTGGAACCCAAAAATGGAGCGGTATATTTTTGGGGAAAAAAATGCGATTTATATCGTCGATCTGAAGAAAACGGTTAAGAAAATTTCAGAGGCGGCTAATTTTATGAGAGAGTTGGCCGTACGTGGAGAATCCGTTCTTTTTGTCGGCACCAAACGATCGGCACAGGACATTATTGCGCAAGAGGCCATTCGCTGTGGGATGTTTTATGTGAATTATCGATGGCTGGGGGGAATGTTGACGAACTTCTCGACCATTAAGAAGGGGATTGAACGACTCAGAAAATTAGAGGCATCAAAACAAGATGGCACCTATGATCGGCTCCCTAAAAAAGAGGTGATCCAGCTCGAGAAGGAGCGGGAACATCTGGAAAAGAATCTGGGTGGCATTAAGGAAATGCGGAAATTGCCAAGTGCCTTATATGTGGTGGACACGACAAAAGAAAAGACGGCGATGTTGGAGGCAACTCGCTTGGGGATTCCCGTGGTTGCGCTTGTTGATACAGACGGCGATCCAGAGGCTGTCGACTATGCGATTCCGGGCAATGATGATGCGATTCGATCGATACGCCTGATTACATCGAGAATGAGTGACGCCATCCTGGAAGGTCAACAGATTCAGCAGAAGAAAGAGTCTCCGGTGGCCTGTGCTCTTCCAAGCGGCATGGTATTTTAGTCGATGACTCTGCCAGAGCGTTTCTTTCTGGACGTATCGCAAGGCAGTCAATCGTAGACTGGGATAAGACTGGGATAAGACAATGGTTGGTATTGAAGTGATCAAGGTACTGCGTGAGAAAACGGGCGTGGGAATGATGGATTGTAAGGTCGCCCTTCATGAAGCGGCTGGGGATATTGACCAGGCTGTGGAATATCTTCGCAAAAAGGGGCTTTCAGGGGCGGCAAAGAAAGCCGGTCGGGAGGCCACGGAAGGCTCGATGGGTTCCTACATCCATGTCGGTGGAAAAGTGGGCGTATTGATTGAGGTGAATTGTGAGACCGATTTTGTGGCGAGAACCGCAGATTTCCAAGAGTTGGTTCGTGACCTGGGGTTACAGATTGCCGGAGCCAGCCCGGCCCCACGCTACGTTGGACGTGAAGAAGTGGATCCAGCAGTGATTGAGCATGAACGGAGTATTTACATCGCACAGGCGCAGGAAACCGGAAAGCCAGAGCCGGTCGTGGCCAAGATTGTCGCGGGGAAGATTGAGAAGTTCCTCCAGGAGATCTGTCTCATGGAACAACCTTTCATTAAAGATCCATCGGTCAGAATTAAAGAGATGGTGGCCCTGAAGATTGCCAAGCTTGGCGAGAACATCAAGATTCGTCGGTTTACCCGGTATCAACTTGGGACCTGACCCCATCTTTTAACTTTAAGAGCTGATGCCTTCACCCGTTTTCTGTACGAATGGGCCATCGTGTGCTCCAACAACCGATCCACAGAAATAACAGGTATTGATGGCACATTCCAAGTATAAGCGCGTTTTATTAAAGCTAAGCGGGGAGGTTCTTGCCGGAGATCAGGGTTTTGGCATTGACCCGAAGACGATTGATGTGCTTGCAGAGGAGATCAAGGGGGTTGTTGAGCTAGGGGTTGAGCTGGGAATTGTCATCGGAGGCGGGAATATTTTCCGTGGAATCGCGGGAAGCGCGGCGGGAATGGAGCGGACCTCCGCAGATTACATGGGGATGTTGGCAACCGTCTTGAATGCCCTGGCGCTTCAAAGTATTTTAGAAGGAAAAGGGGTCTACACGCGGGTTCAATCTGCCATTGAAATGAAGCAGTTGACGGAAGGCTATATTCGAAGACGCGCCATCCGTCATCTGGAAAAAAAGCGGGTGGTTATTTTCGCTGCGGGGACGGGGAATCCTTATTTTTCGACAGATACTGCCGCAGTTTTACGGGCCATGGAGATTGGCGCAGAGGTGATCTTAAAGGCGACCAAGGTGGATGGCGTTTTTGATCGAGACCCGATGCAAGATGCTGCGGCGGTGAAGTTCTCTCAACTCACTTATTTTGAGGTTTTGGAAAAGGAGTTGAAAATTATGGATTCGACCGCGATTACACTCTGCATGGACAACAATCTTCCCCTGATTGTTTTTAACGTGAAGGAAAAGGAAAATATTCGAAGGGTGCTGACGGGCGTCTCTGTGGGGACACTGATCCAAAAATCCAGGTTGTAAAATGGCAGACCTACAAGAAGTCAAAAAAAATATGACCGACAAAATGAATGGCGCGGTGGATCATTTGAAAGGTGAACTCGCGGGGGTTCGGACCGGAAGGGCTTCCTTGGCCTTGTTCGATGGAATTTCAGTGAATTATTATGGCACGCCGACCCCGCTTAAACAGGTGGCGACGCTTGCCATCCCGGAGAGCCGTTTGATTACGATTCAGCCCTGGGATCCCTCCCAAATATCGGAGATTGAAAAAGCCATCCTCTCTTCCGGGATTGGACTGACGCCCTCCAATGATGGAAAAATCGTTCGAATCCCGATCCCTCAATTAACCGAAGAGCGGCGCCGTGATCTGGTCAAATTGGTCAAGAAGCTTTGTGAGGAGTCCAAGGTGACGATTCGTGGAATCCGTCGCGATGTCAACGAGGGGTTGAAGTCTCTTCAAAAAGAGGGGAGTCTTTCAGAAGATATTGTCCGGAAAAGCCAGGAAGAGGCCCAGAAAATAACGGATCAGATGGTGACAAAGGTGGAAGAGATCTTTCGAAAGAAAGAGGCGGAGGTCATGGAAGTATAGGGGGGCAGGTCCCTTCCACTTTGTTCCATCCCATTCGTTTCAGCCTGCGTTACGGGTCAATCGGTTCGTTCCCACAAAGATGGTTTTCAAAAACCGCTCCCTTTGAACAGCTTCCCAACTCAACAGTTTAGCTGCGGGTGATTCTTGTCGTGGTCAGCGAGCGTGGCCGAAATTGATCTTGCGGCCCTTGAAATTAACTTAAAACAGGTTCAATTACAAATCGGCTCGGCCAAGATATTGGCTGTTGTCAAGGCGAATGCCTATGGTCATGGCGGTGCGACGGTGGCGCGTTTTCTGGAGAGCCGTGGCGTGGCCTTCTTTGGCGTGGCCCATTTTGAGGAGGCGATTCTTCTTCGTGAGGCAGGGATCCGTCTTCCCATTTTGGTTCTCACGGGGATTCGTCCGGATCAGGTGGCGGAGGCGGTCCGTTTTAATCTGACTCCGGTTCTGTTTAACCGGGAATTACTCCAGGCCCTCCGTCAATATACCGAGCGATCGCAGACGATGGTTTCGGTCCATCTGAAAATAGATACGGGGATGGGCAGACTGGGGGTATCTCCCAAAGAGGCGCTCTCGTGGATTCAGGAAGTGGCGTCCTGTCCTGGCATTCGCGTAGAGGGAATCTTGAGCCATTTTTCTGATGCGGACCTTCAGGATCTCTCTTTTGCCCAAAGTCAAATCGCCGGGATGGCGTCTCTCTGGAGGTCACTCAAGCACTCTGGCGTGCACATTGACTATTGCCATCTGGCCAATAGCGCTGCTACGATCCAGTTGCCTTTGGCCCATTTTAATCTGGTTCGACCCGGTCTGATGCTCTATGGCTATTCGCCCCTTTCGGAGGGGCCGACCGTGCCGTTGAGGCCAGTGATGCGGTGGCGGACCCGGGTGATTTCGATCAAGCGGGTTCCTTCGCAAACCCCCATTAGTTATGGTCGGACCTTCGTCACGCAGCGCGAAAGTTTGATCGCAACGCTTTCCATTGGCTATGCGGATGGCTATCCGAGGGCGCTCTCCAACCGGGGCGTGGTGCTGGCCAGCGGTCGCCGCGTGCCGGTTGTGGGGCGCGTTTGCATGGATATGACGATGGTGGATCTGACCGAAGTCCCGACCCTTTCAGTGGGGGACTGGGTGACCCTCATGGGCTCGGAAGGGACTGCGGCTGTCTGGGCGGATGAGCTGGCTCGCTTAACGGGAACGATCCCGTATGAGATTCTCTGCCGGATTAGCGATCGCGTGCCACGCGTTTATTTAAATGAAACGGCGCCACCAACTTTAAAGGATCCTTCTGAATGAGATGGCTTGAGAAAATGGGTCGGGGAGTCTTAAACCTGCTGACAGAGATTGGCGCGATTTCTATTCTTTTTGCGAAGGCCGTCGAATCTCTTTTCCATCGTCCTGTCGGGTTTCGCAATATTATCAAACAAATGGAAAATGTGGGGGTTGGCTCGCTGCCTGTGGTCATGATTACCGCGACCTTTACAGGGATGGTTCTGGCATTGCAAAGCCACCATGGGTTCAGGCGGTTTAACGCGGAGAGCCTGGTGGGGACCGTGGTCGCGCTTTCGATGACGCGTGAGCTGGGGCCCGTTTTAACAGGGATTATTGTCGCAGGGCGGGCGGGGGCAGCGATGGCCGCAGAACTTGGGACCATGAAGGTGACTGAACAGGTAGATGCCCTCACCACCCTTGCGGTGAATCCTGTCAAGTACCTTATCTCACCGCGGCTGCTGGCCGGAATCCTGATGCTTCCCCTGCTCACGATCTTTTCGGATTTCATCGGTATTCTGGGGGGGTATATCGCCTCCGTTGAGCTTTTGGACGCCAATCCTGGGGTGTATCTCCGGAGGACGACACAATATCTCCAGTGGGAAGATATCTGGGGTGGGTTACTCAAAGCCTCCGTTTTTGGTATGATTATTTCCACAGTCAGCTGCTATAAGGGATTTCAATCTGAAGGCGGTGCGGAGGGGGTCGGACGGGCGACCACCGGTGCGGTGGTCCTCTCTGAAATGCTTATTTTAATCTCAAACTATTTTCTGACCGCTTTCCTTAGATGATCGATCTGACGGATAATTCATGATTGAGATGATTGGGGTCGAAAAGGGTTTTAACGGGCAGTCTGTTTTGTGCGGCTTAAACTTGAAAGTCGAGACGGGCGAAAGCATGGTCGTCATTGGCGGAAGTGGGGCCGGAAAGAGCGTCATTCTCAAACACCTCATTGGCTTAATGAGGCCAGATGCCGGTGTTGTACAGGTGGAGGGTGTGGATCTTGCCACCTTGTCTGAAAAGGCGTTGAATGATTTTCGAAAACGTTTCGGAATGCTCTTTCAGGGGGCCGCCCTGTTTGACTCGCTCTCTGTCTGGGAAAATGTGGGCTTCGCCTTGAAGGAACATTCCCGTCTTTCCGAACGTGAAATTAAAAAAAAGGTTCGCGAAAAACTGGCGATGGTCGGACTGAATGGCGTGGAGGATCGGATGCCAGCTGACCTCTCTGGCGGGATGAAGAAACGGGTGGGATTGGCGCGGGCCATTGCGATGGACCCTAAAATTATTCTTTATGATGAACCGACCACGGGGCTGGACCCCATTATGGCCGACCTGATCAATAACCTGATTTCCCGCATGAATCGCCAACTCTCCGTAACGTCGGTTACGATTACCCATGATATGAAGAGCGCGTATCAGATTGCCGATAAGATTGCCATGATTTATCAGGGAAAGATTCTGGAGGTGGGAACGCCCGATGCCATTCGGGAAAGCAAAAATCCCGTGATCCAGCAGTTTGTGACAGGAAGCGCCATCGGTCCGATCACGGTGGGATAATTTCGCCAGGGAGGCGTGCAAGGAGCGTATGAAAGGGATCACAACGGAAATCAAAGTTGGCGCCGCCGTGCTTCTGGGCGGGGTGGTGCTAAGTTTCATGAGTTTTAAGGTGGGGGGATTCACCTTATGGCGCGAAGAGGGATACCACCTCGAGGCGATTTTTGCCTCTGCGTCGGGCGTAGACGAAAAATCGCAGGTTCGAGTGATGGGTGTGGATGTGGGGCAGGTGGCGCATATTTCTCTGGTCGAAGAAGGGGCGAAGGTGTCACTTAAAATTCGTCCGGGGATTGTCATCCGAAAGGGCGGGTACGCCGTCGTGCGCGCCAGCGGTCTCTTGGGAGACCATCACATTGAGATTGTCCCCGGCCAGGGGCCGAATTATTATCAGGAGGGGGATCTCCTCCCGGCGCAGGCCGAGGTTCCGAGTGTGGAAAACATGATGACACGGTTTGCCGATATTGCTGAAGACATCAAGGCGGTAAGCCTCGCCCTTCGCGATATTTTTGCCACGCAGGAGGGGAAAAAGTCTTTTGATGAGATTGTGTTGAATACCCGTGGGATGACCCGGTTGATCTACGATTTTGTGGATGATAACAAAGAATCGCTGGGTCGGTCTCTCGATAACATTGAAACCTTTTCCGAGTCGCTAAAGGATCAGAGCGATCACCTTTTACAAAGCCTGAATCACCTCGTAATGAAAGTAGAGCGCGGCGAAGGAACCTTGGGGAAGCTGATTTCTGATGAAGCGACCTATAATAAACTGACGCAGTCTCTGGATGAATTAAACCGAACCTTGAAAAGTGTACAAACCATTACGAAAAAGGTGGAGCAGGGGGAGGGAACCATTGGCAAGCTCTTCTCCGATGACAAAGCGTATGAAAACTTTAATTCCGCTGTGGAGGGGATCGGGAACGCCGTCCACAGAATCGAACGGCTTAAAACCTATGTTGGTTTTCGCGGCGAGCACCAGATTGAGAGCGGGGAGAATAAGGGGTACTTTAGTCTCCGTCTCCAGCCCAGGACCGATAAGTATTACCTCTTTGAGGTGGTTGACGATCCGCAAGGCCGAGTGACCCAGGAAGACAAGGTGATTACGGTCAATGGGGTCTCGAGTACGACTCGCGAGCTTCATACTGATCGGGGATTAAAGTTTTCGGCACAATTTGGGAGAAGAATGGCAAATTTAGGTCTTCGGGTTGGGCTGATGGAGAACAGTTTCGGACTGGGCACCGATTATTTTCTGGATAACGACAAGGTGAGCTTCAGCGTGGATGCCTGGGATTTTAACAGCGTTGATCCAGACGCTTCCCGCACCCATCTTAAATTTTCCACGGCCTATACTTTAATGAACCACATTCGCTTTGAAGTGGGGTATGATCAGATCCTGAACCCGCAACGCGATACCTACTATGTGGGCGCTGGGCTTCAGCTGGAAGATGAGGATATCAAGTATCTTCTCGGTAGTTTATCCGGACTCGTAAAATAGCCTGCCATCTGAAAACCGATAAGAGCGGCCGGTGGCCTGTGTAGGCTATCAGAGGTTAGTTCGGATTTGTGCCCGGCCACGAAGACGCAGGAGATATTCCCGCTCTTTCGAGCTCTTTTTCTTTTGATATAATATTTTGTGAATAGCGGCTTGGGTTTGTTCTTTTTGTCGTCCTGAAAATGCTTTCGGGTGTTCCTGGTGATACTGTTCCACATCTTTGGGAAGAATCACGATGAATGCCTCGATGCGTTCGTCAATCAGCTTCTTTACCCAGAGATCCTCGACGATGAGATCGAGGAGTTCCTTCCGGGAGAGGCCCAGTTGCTTCAGGACCTTGTTCAGCGCGTCCTCCCCTTTTAATCGTTTTTGAATCTGATCCAGGGCCCGATTGATCTCCCCCTCTGTGGGGGGGTGTGACACAAATTTTTCGGCCTCCATCCGAAGGAGGACACGATCAATAAAACGCTCCAGTTGACCCTTCAAATCCTGGTCTTCCGGGGACGGGTCTTCTTCAAAGAGCTGGTGATGGCGAATGAGATCAGTCATAAAAATAATGCGGTCGTTGACCACCGCCTGAATCTGCTCTGCAGGAAGGGCCGCAGAGGTTGAGTGAATAAAAACAAAAAATAGCGCGCCAACGAGGAGGGGCTTCATTTATTCAGAGAGAATAACCTGTGATCGTGCGAGAAAATCGTGGAGTCCTCTCCCTTCTTTTTCGAAGAGGCACAGAAAAAATCCAAAACCAAAAAAGAGGGTAGAGATGCCGTAAGAGAGCGTGCGGAGCAGGGCATAGGTCGGAGGGATCAGGTTATTTTCACGCGAGACCACTTTAATACGAAGAATTATTTTCCCCGGGGTTTGGCCGCTTTCTGCGTGAAAGTAGGTAAAGTAGCTGATTAAGAGGAAAAACCAGACAAGAATTAAGGGGACCCATAACGCCTCTTTTCCCATCCACGCCTCTCCAACGGCAAGCTGCATCCCCATGACACCCGCCAGAAATAAAACGATGTAAAGACACTGAATGACAAAAAGATCCATGATAAAGGCGATTGCCCGTCTGATAAAACCTGCTGCCTGCATGGGGGCCGTGTGCCCCGCGAGGGGTGCGGCCCCTGCGAGGGGCGCGGCCCCTGCGAGGGGTGCGACCCCGGGTGGGGCGGGTTCGACAGGCACCGGCTTTTCTGGGGGGGGTGTCTCACACGAGGGATGTGACCCCTGCGGGCCCTGCGGGGAGGTCACAGAAGTTATGGGTGTCGGATTGTCGATCTCCATCAACGCTTTTCCTGTTCGAACTCATATTGAATAATCGAGAGCGCGGCCACCGCTGCTGTTTCCGCTCGAAGGATTCTCCTCCCCAGAGATCGGACTTGATATCCCTGATTCACCGCCAAATTGACCTCTGATCGGTCCCATCCCCCTTCCGGGCCAATCAGAATAGACCCATTTTGGGCGGAGAGGGCAAGTTGATTCTCATTTGGATTGGCCTCTTCCCAGAAAATAAACTGGAACCCCTCTCTTGCGGGTTGACCGATAAACTCGGAGAATTGACAAGGCGAATCAATGATTGGAATGGACCAGCGTCCCGACTGCTGTGCGGCCTCTTTGACGATATTCCTCCAACGATTGAGCTGATGGGACTGCCGCTCCGGTTTGATGGCAACGACACACCGTGCGGTAACGAGGGGTGAAATGCGCTGGACCCCAAGCTCGGTCGCCTTTTGCAGGGCCCAATCCATATGATCCCCTTTTAAAATGGCGATACCCAGATGGATCTGGGCTGTTTTTTCCTGGGAGGGAGAGATCTCTTTTTTGATCTTCAGAGTCAGGCAGGCCGGGGCGGTCTGGGTGACTTCAGCAAGATAACCGATCGGTTGTTCATCCACGAGAAAGAGCTCTTCTCCGACTTTACATCGAAGTACAGCATGCAGATGATGCGCCAGGTCGGCCATGATCACAATTTCTCCCTGGTGGACTTGTTCGGAACGAATAAAATAAACCGGCATGGGGGTGTGGCAGGCGACCTCACTATGGTCTTCCTCGGTCTTACTCGGTCTTACTCAAAAAGGGTTTTGACCTTTTTAAATAATTTTCCAGAATCGGAATCAATGGTTTCACCGCTGACCCGTGCATACTCTTCCAGGAGCTCTTTTTGTTTCGTGGTAAGCTGTGTGGGAATATCAATCCTGATTTTAATGCGCTGGTCTCCAATGCCGTGCCCCCGCAGGCTTGGGAACCCGAGGCCTTTCAGGCGAAAGATTTTTCCTTCCTGTGTGCCTGACGGAAGGGTCAGGGTGGCCGAGCCTTTAATGGTTTGCACCTCAATTTTTCCTCCGAGAATGGCCTGAATAAAATTGACCCGGAGATCGCAGAGGATATGATCGTCCTCGCGTTGAAATTGCGGATGTTCTTCGACGGTAATGAAGACATACAGGTCGCCCTGGGGCCCCCCATTCTGACTCATTCCCCCCTCGCCAGAGACACGCAGCCGGTTTCCCGTGGCAATCCCTGGCGGAACCTTCACCGAAATCGTCTTTTCGCGGTTGACATGGCCGTTGCCATGACACTCGGCACAGGCCTCCAGGATTGTTTTTCCCACACCATGACATTGATTGCAGGTACGACTCACGATAAAAAAGCCCTGTTGGAAACGAAGCTGTCCCGTCCCAGAGCAGGCCGAACAGGTGCGCGTCTTTCCCTCTTTGGCACCGCTTCCCTTGCAGAGAGAGCAGGCTTCTGGCCGGCGCAGTTTGATCTTAGCCTCTTTTCCAAGGAGGGCCTCTTCAAACGAAATAGACATGTTATATTGGAGGTCATCCCCCTGTTGCGCCCGTTTTCGGCCTTGACCCGACCCGGAGCCAAAAAATTCCCCAAAGAGATCCCCGAAGATATCCGGGAATCCTTGCGCGGGATCAAAGCCGCCGGTGTCCACGCCCGCATGGCCATATCGATCGTAGTTGCCACGTTTTTCTGCATTGCTTAAAACGCCATAGGCCTCATTGATCTCCTTGAAATGTTCCTCGGATTTTTTATCTCCGGGGTTTTTATCAGGATGATATTTGAGTGCCAGCTTTCGGTAGGCCTTCTTGAGGTCCTCGTTGGAGGACCCCCGATCCACACCCAGAATGTCGTAGTAATCGCTTTTAACGGCCATGACGTCTGCTTATTTCTTATCGGTTTCTTCGAATTCGACATCCACCACATTTTCCGATTTTGCCTCGGTGTCTGCCGGTCCATTCGATTCTGTTTTTGAGTTTTCTTTAGCGTTTTCTGTTGTTTTTTTGTAGACCGCCTCGGCCAGCTTATGGGAGGCCGAAGTCAGCGCGGCGGTGGCAGATTTGATCTCATTAAGATCCCCTGATTCCAAGGCCTTTTTGCACTGGGAAATCTTCTCATGAATGCTATTTTTTTCTTCCTCCGGGAGTTTGTCTGCCAGGTCCGTGAGCGATTTCTCGGTATTGTAGATGAGGCTATCGGCTTCATTCTTCACTTCAACCAGCTCTTTTCTCTCCTTGTCTTCTGCCGCATGCGATTGCGCTTCTTTCACCAGCTTATCGATCTCTTCTTTGGAGAGACCGCTCGATGCGGTAATACGAATCGATTGCTCTTTCTGGGTGGCCATATCTTTTGCGGAGACATGGACAATCCCGTTGGCGTCAATGTCAAAGGTCACTTCGATCTGCGGAACGCCTCGCGGCGCGGAGGGGATTCCAACAAGGTCAAACTGCCCCAGGAGCTTGTTGTCGGCGGCCATCTTTCTCTCTCCCTGATGAACGCGAATGGTGACGGCCGTCTGGCTGTCTGATGCCGTGGAGAAGGTCTGTCCCTTCTTGGTCGGGATCGTGGTATTTCTCTCGATGATTTGTGTAAAGACCCCCCCCAGGGTTTCAATGCCAAGTGAGAGGGGGGTGACATCCAGCAAGAGAACATCCTTCACATCCCCTTTCAATACGGCGGCCTGAATGGCGGCCCCGATGGCAACCACTTCGTCGGGATTCACCCCTTTGTGGGGTTCTTTATCAAAGTATTCCTTGACCAATCGTTGAACCTTTGGCATCCGGGTCATGCCCCCGACGAGGACGGCCTCGTTGATCTCTGACGTATTTAATCCGGCGTCAGAGAGTGCCTTTTTGGAAGGGGCCACGGTCTTTTGGATCAGCTCATCGACCATCTGCTCAAATTTCGCCCGGTTTAATTTGACGTTCAGATGCTTTGGCCCGGCCGCGTCCGCAGTGATAAAGGGGAGGTTGATCTCCGTCTCTTGAGAGGAGGAAAGCTCAATTTTGGCCTTTTCAGCCGCCTCTTTGAGGCGTTGGATGGCCATCTTGTCTTTTTGAAGATCGATGCCTTGATCTTTTTTAAATTCAGAGATCAGCCAGTCGAGGAGGACAATATCAAAATCGTCGCCGCCGAGGTAGGTGTTGCCATTGGTTGATTTGACTTCAAAAACCCCCTCGCCGATCTCCAGAATGGAGATATCAAAGGTTCCCCCGCCCAGGTCATAGACGGCAATCTTCTCGTCTTTTTTCTTGTCCAGGCCATAGGCCAATGCGGCGGCGGTTGGCTCATTGATAATGCGCAGGACGGTCAGTCCGGCAATGGCCCCGGCATCTTTGGTCGCCTGGCGCTGGCTGTCATCAAAATAGGCAGGCACGGTGATCACCGCCTCGGTGACCTTCTCTCCCAGGTAGGCCTCGGCGTCCTGTTTGAGTTTCTGCAGAATGATGGCGGAAATCTCCTGCGGGCTGTAGGCCTTCCCCTGAATCTCGACATGGGCATCACCGTTTTGGGCCTTCACCACCGTGTAGGGGAGACGCTTCATGGCCTCTCTGACCTCGGTGGAGTCAAACTTCCGCCCCATGAGTCGTTTAACCGAATAGATCGTGTTGGTCGGGTTTGTGACGGCCTGGCGCCGGGCAATTTGTCCCACCAATCGTTCCCCCTTGTCGGTGAAGGCAACGACCGAAGGGGTGGTGCGGCTTCCTTCGGAGTTGGGGATGACCTCTGGGTCTCCCCCCGTGACGATCGCGATACACGAATTTGTGGTTCCTAAATCAATTCCAATGACCTTGCCCATGGTTCCTCCTTAAATCGAAAATAAGCGTTTACGATGCCTCTGGTGTTTGCTCTGTTGAGGATGGCCCTTTTTTTGAAATGATGACTAAAGAATGCCGAAGAACCCGTTCATATAAGAAATAGCCTTTTTGAATCTCGTTCACGATCTTGTTCTCTGCGTCATCCGACGAATCGGGAACCTCCACCTGTCCCACGGCCTGATGATAGGCAGGATTAAACGGCAGATTCAGGCAGTGAATTGGGGCGACCCCAAATTTTGAAATGGCGGCGTGAAAATTCTTGTAAATCAGGTCAACCCCTTCCACCATTTTATCGAAATCACGGGTTTCTTTGGAGTGGTTGAGGGCCCGTTCAAGATTGTCTGATACGGTCAAAAGCTCCTTGATGAGCCTCTCGTTTGCAAACTTGGCCTGATCCGCCTGATCTTTCTGAATCCGTTTTTTATAATTTTCGAAGTCGGCCAGAATCCGAAGATAGCGATCGGTCTGTTCCTTTTCTGACTGTTTTTTTATCTCGAGTTCGGAGCGAAGGCACTCCAACTCTGACGGCTCAAGAGGGGAGGAGGGCGCCAGATCTCCTGTCAAGCCCTCTTCGACTTCCTGTGATCTATTCTCTGCTGTGTCTGACATGGCCCGGGTTCGCTATTGCTGCAGCGGTCTAACGCGCACTGTTCTGATTAAGGACGGGTGATCAACGGTTTAAGTTGTAGATAATCATGAGACCTTCCAAGGTCAAGGCGGGTTGTATTTTTTTGATTGTTTTACATTCCGGGGCCATTAACGCGCAGAGGCCCCCGGTGGCGATGACCTCGGTTACCGTTCCCAGCTCACCCTGAATTCTCTGGATCAGGGCGTCCACCAGGCCGATGTAGCCGAAGATCAGGCCCGATTGCATTCCAGAAATGGTATCTTTCCCAATGACTGATGCGGGTTTGGCCAACGCAATTTTAGGGAGTTTTGCCGTCCGGGTGGAGAGGGCCTCCGCAGAGAGGATCAGGCCCGGGGCGATGGCGCCTCCCAGGTAGTCGCCCGACTTTGAGATGACGCAGAATGTGGTGGCCGTGCCAAAGTCAACAATGATCAGCGGGCCGCCGAACAGGTGATATCCTGCGGCGGCGTTGGCAATCCGGTCGGCTCCAATTTCATCCGGGTGATCATAGCGGATACGAATGCCAGTCTTCAGCGACGCGGTGACCGTCAAGGGGTCTTGTTTGAAATATTGTTTGACCATGCCCTGAAAAAGGGGCGTTAAGGGTGGGACCACGCTTGAGAGAATGGCGCCGGTTATCTGTCGCGGGGTGATTTTGGAGAGGGCCAGAAGGTTCACGACCAGGAGGCCATATTCGTCGGCGGTTTTATGAAGGTGGGTGGCAATCCGCCATTCTCCCAGCAGCTTGTCCTTTTTGAAAACGCCAAGCACAACGTGGGTATTGCCGATATCCAGTGTCAACAGCATCATTTTATTCAGGCCAGCCCATCGTCTGGGGGAGCGGCTCTTCTCGAAGGTGGGTCACGTCTCCCATGTAGAGGGTTCTTTTCGTCCCATCTCCCATTTTCAGGACCAGCGCGCCATCTTCCTGAATCGCTTCGGCGATCCCTTCCCACGCCTGCTTGGGCGTGGCGACATGAACCCGCTGTCCCAGCGTTCGACACTGCTGACGCAAGGCAGCAAGCAGCGGGGCAGGGCCCTCTTTATTGAGGCGTTTAAATTGTTCGGCGAGGGTGTCGAGGAGCGTGAGGGCAAAAATATTTCTATCCACGCGGACGCCACTTGCGATCCGCAAAGAGGTCGCGATCGGGGTCAGCGCTTCGGGGAAGGTGGAGACATTCACATTGACGCCGATCCCAATGACCAGGGGAGGGGCTTGTCCCCCATCGGAGACTGACTCGAGTAAAATACCGGCAACCTTTTTTTGATTTAAAAAAATATCGTTGGGCCATTTCAGGCTTGCCCGGAGATGGGTCACTCTTTCAATGGCAACAATCAGGGCCATTGCGGTTGCCATCGAAAAGAGCGGGAACTCTCGAGGGGCTTGGTGGGGGCGAATTAACAGCGAGAGATAGAGATTGAAGCCTCTCGGGGAAAACCAGGTCCGATTCATTCTCCCTCGCCCCTTGTCCTGGGCCTCGGCAAAAATAGCGACGCCGCCTGGCATGCCCTGGGAGGCCATCTCCAGCGCCATGCGGTTGGTGGAGTCCACGCGATCAAACAGAAGCGCCTCGTGGACCAGCTCCCGAAGATCCGTATGCGTATGGATATGGTGTTTAATGGCATCCAGATCAATATCAATTAACATGACGTCTACTCTTTCCGGTGAGCAAGGGGCGCGGCCCCTTCGAGGGGTGCAAGGGGTACGGCCCTTGTGAGAGGTTCAATTTCAAGGCTGACATCTACGGCGGGTGCGGAGTGGGTCAGGGCGCCGACTGAAATCAGATCCACCCCACACCGGGCGATCTCGGCCACGTTCTCTAACTGTACCCCTCCGGAGACCTCAATGAGCATCGAAGCTGCGGCGGATCGGATCAGGTCCACCGCCTGCCGAATGGCGGGAAGCGCCATATTATCCAGCAGGATCATTTCAACGCGACACGCTACCGCTTCCTTTACTTCTTGCAGGGTGGTGACCTCCACCTCTATTTTCAGGGGGTGGGAGAGGCTCGCGCGGCATTCTAAAACGGCCCCGGTGATGCCGCCCGCGAGCGCGATATGGTTGTCTTTAATGAGCACGAGATCTCCCAGATGAAAGCGGTGATTGAACCCGCCCCCGGCGCGCACCGCCTCTTTTTCGAGGGCACGAAGCCCGGGGGTGGTCTTTCGGGTGTCCACAATTTTAACGGGTGTCCCTTCGACGCGGCGGACAAACTTCCGGGTCAGGGTCGCCACACCCGAAAGGTGCTGAAGGAAATTCAGCGCCACACGTTCCGCCTTGAGCAGGACTCGCCCATCGCCACGGAGGGTTGCAATGGGTTGGCCTTTCCTGATCTCTGCCCCCGGATCGAGGGTGGTTTCAAAGGAAACCGCAGGGTCGAGCGATTTGAAGACGGTCTCAAAAAGGTCAAGCCCCGCAAGGATCATCTCCTGATGGGCGATCAGTCGGCCTACGGCGGGAAAGGGACGGGGAAAGAGGGCCTCGGTGGTTTTGTCCCCGTAGAGCAGGTCCTCTGACAATCCCCGCTGTGCGAGCTCCCGTAAGAAGAAGGTCTCGATCATGGAGCCGTCTCTGTCTCGGAAAGAAGGAGATTGATTTTCTGAAGGTTGGCCTTGATCTGGTTCCGCTTCTCTATCAACGTCGTTTTCTGGAGGTCCAATTTTGCCACCACGAGGGCCGGGGCCTTGGTGATAAATTGTACGTCGTCGTACTTCGCCTGGATGGGGACCCACTCTTGTTCTAACTTCATCAGGGCCTTTTCAAGACGCCCCTTCTCGCTTTTGAGGTGGTTTTCACCCAGAGAGATATAGACCTTGCCTTCCCTGATCGAAATTGTGGCGGCCCGTTTCGGCGGCGTCATGTCGGTCCCGATGGTGACTGTGGCCGAGGTACGCATCAGCCTTTGAAAGTAGGGAACCAGATACGCTTGATAACGATGTACAGCTTCTTGGCTCTCTGCATGAATAAAAATCGACGTCAACTCTTTAGCGGGGATATTCATTTCCCCGATAAAGTTTCTAATGCTGGAAATCGTGGCAATCACCCATGTTTCATAGAGTTCAATCTCCGGGTCCCACGGAAAGTCTTCTTTTTCTGGATAGCGCTGTGCCCCCAGGCAGTCTGCCTTGTCAGAGAGGCAGGCGGCAATCTCCTCTGTAATAAACGGCATAAAAGGATGCAAAAGCCGAAGGAGGGCGTGCAGCGTACTATTCAAGACCTGGAGGGTCTCCTCCCGATTGATCTCTATGTCCACCTTTGAGAGCTCAAGGTACCAATCACAATAGGTGTGCCATGTAAATTTATAAAGATGGCCAGCCGCCTCGTCAAAACGGTACTCCGATAAGGCCGTATTCACTGCGTCAACAGTCTCACGCAGCCGGTATCTAATCCACCGGGAAGCTGGCAACGTACAGGTCTTGGGCCCTCGCCGGGCGCGCAGCCCCTCCGATAAAAGGTCCCCTTCAGACCGTTGCATCTCCACAAATCGCGCGGCATTCCAGAGCTTGTTGGCAAAGTTTCGGTATCCTTCGATCCGTTCTTCTGCCAATCGGATATCCCGCCCCGGCGAGGCCATCGAGGCAAGCGTAAAGCGCAAGGCGTCGGTTCCATATCGGCTCATTATTTCAAGTGGGTCAATGACATTCCCTTTTGATTTGCTCATCTTTTTGCCTTCGGCATCGCGCACGAGGGCATGGATGTAAACATCTTTAAAGGGAATTTTTCCTGTAAAATGGAGTCCCATCATAATCATTCGGGCGACCCAAAAAAACAGGATATCGAATCCGCTGATGAGGGTATTCGTGGGATAAAACCGTTTCAGTTCTTCTGTTTCTTTTGGCTCGCGGGGGTCGCACCCCTCGCTGGGGTCGCACCCCCAGCCGAGTGTCGAGAAGGGCCAGAGGGCCGATGAAAACCATGTGTCCAGGACATCAGAATCCTGCCGTAGGTCTGTCGATCCGCAGTGAGGACAATTTTCAGGAAGAATGCGGCTTACAATCGGCGCCTCACAGGCAAGCTTGCATTCGGCTTTATCCTTTCCCACACAATACCACGCTGGAATCTGGTGACCCCACCAGATCTGGCGCGAGATACACCAGTCCTGTATATTCTCCATCCATCCCAGATAGTTGTTCTTCCAACTCTCCGGTATCAATTGAATCTGCCCACCTTTAACTGCCTCAATCGCAGGGACAACCAGTGAATTTTTTGGATCGTTCATCCTCACAAACCACTGGGTAGAAAGATGTGGCTCTACGACTGTCTTACAGCGATAGCAAACTCCAATGGCATGACGATGATCTTCTTCTTTCACAAGTAATTGTTTATCTTCAAGCTGCTTGACAACGGTCTTTCTATCTTCCAACACAGGTAGAGAAATTGCCTTCAAGCCATGCCGCTTGCCAGCCTGTTCATCATTGAAGTCGTGGCCGGGGGTGATCTTGACTGCGCCGGTTCCAAACTCACGATCCACCAGAATAGCGTCTCCCACAATTGGAATGGTTCGCGTGGTTAAAGGCAGAGCGACTTCTTTTCCAATCAGATGGTTATAACGGGGATCGTCGGGGTGGACAGCAACCGCCATATCGGCCAGCATTGTCTCCGGACGAGTCGTGGCGATTATCAGAGAATCGGACCCATCCGCGAGGGGATACCGGATATGGTACATCTTGCCTTGGACCTCTTCGTGTTCCACTTCGATATCGGAGAGGGCGGTGTTGCATCGAAAGCAAAAATGAATCAATCGGTTATCCCGATAGATCAACCCTTCATGGTAGAGCTTTACAAAAACTTCGGTCACGGCAGAGGACAACCCCTCATCCAATGTAAATCGTTCGCGGCTCCAGTCGCACGAAGCGCCCAGTCTTTTTAATTGGCCGATAATCGTTCCGCCGGACTTCTCTTTCCAATTCCATATCTCTTTAATAAACTCCTCACGCTCCATGTCGTGGCGACTGATTCCCTCTTTGGCCAGTTGCCGCTCAACAACATTTTGTGTGGCGATACCGGCATGATCGGTTCCCGGTACCCAGAGGACATTAAAGCCTTGCATCCGTTTCCATCGGGCCAGAATATCCTGAAGTGTTGTATTTAACGCATGTCCCAGGTGAAGAGAGCCGGTCACATTCGGTGGAGGAATCACCATAGAGAAGGCGGGTTTGTCAGATTGGGGGTCGGCCCGAAAAGCGTCAGGCTTTCCCCATTGGTCGGCCCACTTCTCTTCAATTTTTGACGGATCGTAAACCTTTTCTAAAATATTTCTATACCTCCATCTTAGGGCTCGTCCATAAATAACATCCACAGTCGGGCTGCCGATTCATCCCCGTTTGCTACGTTGCTCATCGCTTACATACCAAAGGGTATGCGCGCTCCTCGCGCCTTGCAAGCAGGGCGACTCGTTGGCCCTTTGTGTCGATGTTATTTACGGATGAACCCTAAGCAAACATCAGCATTCCAATCAGCACCGCCACCAGGTTAATGACTTTGATCATCGGATTGATGGCTGGGCCTGCCGTATCTTTGTACGGATCCCCTACCGTGTCGCCGGTGATCGCAGCCTGATGGGCGGGGCTTTTCTTTCCGCCATGGTGTCCCTCTTCGATATATTTTTTCGCGTTATCCCAGGCGGCGCCCCCCGAGGTCATTGAAATCGCCATAAACAGGCCGGTGACGATACTTCCAACAAGCACCCCTCCAAGGGCCTTTGGCCCTAATAAAACGGCCACCAG
>CAYRGU010000007.1:0-8780 GCA_964423845.1 uncultured Nitrospirota bacterium | reverse complement strand
ATATTTTTTAGATTTAAATGCCGGATAATCCGTAATAATAAAGAATTGTCCAATGCAGTACAAATACAGGGGCCAGCTAACAAATCGCTGCACCGGACGTTGCTAAGCTGGCGCTCTGCAACGCCGGTGAACTTCACCGTTCGGCCACATTCAAATGAGCTGTTCGGGTTATTTGACAAGGGAGAGGGTCAGGCATGCCTTATTGACATTATGGGGCAGCCTAAAAGGCGTTCCAGAGGACGCTGGCTTCGCCCCGTTGGGCATCAGCGGTTACTTATTCCATGGCATAGGATCACAATCAAATCTCCGATACGATTTGTTGGAGTCAGTCATGAAAATTTATTCAGCAGTCTACTCAGGTCATTGAGCGGTGCCCACAAACGGGTCTGTTCGTTGGTTTTGTCCCCGGCTTTCCTGGCGCACATTCCCAGGGAGAAACACTGGATGAGGTCAACCATAACCTGCACGACGTCATTACAATGCTTCTGGAAGATGGCGAGCCTACGCTGGAGTCCGAGTTTGTCGGGATTCAAAACGTCGCCGTCGCTTGAGTCATGGGCAACATTCCCGTCCTCAAGCCTAATGAAGTCATCGCCATTCTCATCAAACTCGGCTTTACAGAAGTCCGTCAACGTGGATCACACAAACAATTCCGCGATACAGCAAGCCGTTGCACAACGGTTCCATTCCATAGCCCTTGTCACTTTCTCTCATGCAACAGGGTCAGGCATGCCGTATTGACTTTTTGAACTGCCGCCCTTTCGCAGGGATCTCGCAAAGATCTGCACCCACTTCCGTAAAGCCTCGTCTCCTATTCAGTGTTATTTCCGGATTGTCCTGGCCTCGGCCAGGTGAGAGACAAAAATCTTTCCGTCGCCGGGGTTGCCGGTGCAGGCCGCGACCTGAATCGTATCGATCACGCGATCGCTCTTCTCATCCTCCACCACGATCATCATCCAGACCTTGGCCATCTCCTCATAGCGGACCGGCCCCACCTGAATCCCCCGCTGGCGGCCCCGACCAAAGACGCCCTGACGGGTATAGCCATAGATGCCGGCCTTTTCTAAACCGGCAACGACCTCCTGTTCTTTCTCCGGTCGAATGACCGCCTGAATCATCGTCATCGCTCAACCTCCATCTCCATCAGGTCGGGAACCATCTCCACCATTTCATGCCCCTCCGAATGCTGGGTCGCAAATGCCGCCAGCCTGGCCTCAATCTGTGAGGCGATCTCTCTGGGGGTCACCCGGCTGACCACCTCCTGAAAGGACTCTCTCTCGTGACGATTGCGAAGAACCGCCTCCAGAACAGCATCGATCGCCGGGAGGATCATTTCATCCGTCACCCCCGTCCGTACGACTTCACCCAACTGAACCCCTCCCTCGACTTTTCCCCCCAAGAAGAGCTGATACGAATAGCCTCCCCCCTCCTCCTGAACCCCTTCAAGACCAATGTCCCCCAGGTGATGCTTCGCACAGTTGGTGGAACATCCGGAGATATGGACGGAAATCGTTTTAAGCAGGGCCGCCTTGTGCGGGTCCTCTGGCTTGTAATGCTTCAGGATATCGCGCGCCGTCCCTCGGGAGTGGGTGACCGCCAGGACACAGAACTCGCCTCCGGGACAGGTCATGACCTTTGGCCCACCAAGCTCTCCCTGAAGGGAGAGTCCAACCGCATGAAGCTTTTTGATCACCCGTGTTAGTTGGGCTGACGGAATCCAATGAATCTCGGCCGCCTGTTCTTTTGTGAAATGAACGACGCCATTGGCGTATTGTTTTGCGATCTTTGTCAGGGCCCGAAATTGCTCTGAACGAATCTCCCCTAACATCGGGGCAACCGTTACAGAGAGATACCCCTTCTGCCGCTGCCGCTTTGCCCCTTCAGGGAGAGAGGAACGTCCGGGCATCCAAAACGCGATGAGTCTTTGTAACCAGGCGGGTGGATCTGCTTCCCCCATAGCGGGCGCGATTCCCATGTTTTCCGGCAGGGCCCGCTTATCCACAAAGAGCTTCTCCAATCTCTCTATAAATTTCTCTCTTCCCCACGCCTCGATAAGAAATTTCAGCCGAGTTCTTCCCTTCGTTCGGTCTCCATATTTCGTATGGAGGGCAAGGATCGTCTGGCAGACTGGCAGGGCCTCTGTGGCCGGGATAAAATCCTGCCACTTAAAACCTAAGATGGGATGGGGCCCAAGGCTCCCTCCCAGCCAGACCTCAAAGCCGATCTCCTTTTTCCCCTCCGCCGTTTCCCGTGAGACGGCAACAAAGCCAATGTCGTTGATGGCGGCGTCGGACGCACATTTCTGGCAGGCCGCAAAGGAGATATTCAGGCGGCTCGGCATCGTCGGATTGATCCTATCGGAGCGTTCAACAAAATAGTCGGAGACGAGTTTCGCCCAGGGTTGAACATCGATGACCCCCTCTTCGGAAATTCCGCCATGAGGGCAGGCAACGACATTGCGCACGGTGTGTCCGCAGGCAGAGCGGTTGGCGAGCCCCATCGCCTTAACCCGATCGAAGAGATCGAGGGCGTCATCCACACGCACCCAGTTGATCTCCAGCGCCTGACGCGCGGTGATATAAATTCGACCCCGCCCATACGTCTCGGCAATCTCTGCAAACTGCTCCATCTGTTGGGCGGTAAGCCTGCCACCCGGGACGCGGGTTCTTAACATGAAATAGCCGGGATGTTTCTGGCCGCAGAGGCCATAGGTTTTTAGCCGGTAGTAGTCGTCGGGGGTCAGCCCCCGTGTGCCGAGTTCCTTCAGGCGATAGAAATCAAGCCCCAGGCCTTCCTGTTTGATCTTCTCGACATCCAGCATTTTTAAAAGGGCCCCCTTCTCTTCCAGGGGGGTGACGGAAACAACCGGGAGCTGCGGCGTGGCCTTCACCCAGGCGAGCAGATCGTCCACCCACTGGGCGCAACTTCCACATCCAGTCGTGGCCTCCGTGGCCTTTGCTACGGCCTCGCGCGTCTTTAACCCCTTCTCACGGATGGCGCAGACAATGGCCCCCTTTGTGACACTGTTACAGGTGCAGATAAAATCCGCATCCGGGAGGGCGGCAATGCCAGAGATTTCATCCTGTACCTCGTCGACCGAGACCCCTCCCAGCAGATGGGCCTTATGTTTTAAGATCTCTTCCTTCCGCACCATCAGGCCGAAGAGCCGTGCCCCCTCGCGAATATCGCCGAGCAGGACAAAACCGGTCAGCAGGTTTCCCCGAATGACGCATTTTTTGTACACCCCTTTTTCGGGATCGACAAAGACCAAATCTTCTGACCCGTTTCCCCCCAGAAAATCGCCAGCGGAGACAAGATCAATCCCGGCGACCTTCAAGGTGGTCTCACAAATCGTTCCATGATACTGATGCGTCCCATCCCCGGCAATGGCCGAGGCGATGGCGCCGGCCTGGTCTTTTAAGGGTGAGACCAGGCCATAGGTTTTTCCCCGGTGCTCCGCCACATCCCCGATGGCAAAGATGCCGGGGAGGGAACTCTCCATCCGGTCATCCACCATAATGCCGCGATTGACCGCAAGGCCAGCCGCCTTTGCCAAGGCGATGTGGGGCCGGATCCCGGTGGTGATTAAGACCACCTGGGCCGTAAGGATCTCACCCGTTGCAAGACGAACCCCCGTCACCCGGCCCTCTCCCAGCATCTCCTCGGCGGTCGCATTGAGCAGAACCCGAATCCCCATTCGCTCGATCTCCCGCTTGAGGAGCGCGGCGGCGGCGGAATCGAGCTGCTGGTCCATCAGTCGATCGGCAAGGTGGACCACCGTCACGCAAATTCCGTGATTGATCATCCCCCGCGCCGCCTCCAGGCCCAAAAGCCCGCCGCCGATGACGACCGCCTGCTTGTGGGTTCGGGAGGCGGTGATGATCGCCTCCGTCTCCTCCATGGTTCGAAAGACCATGACCCCCTCTTTTTCACGTCCCGGAATCGGCGGGACAAACGGGAGCGCCCCCGTCGCGATAATCAGGTGGTCATACGGGGTGATCGCCCCCGTGGCATCCGTAACCATTTTGTTGTCTGGATCAATCGCCACCACCTTAACCGCGAGGCGAAGGTCAATCCCGTGATGGTCATACCATTCTTTCGGATGGAGAATAATTTTTTCTTTCGTGGTCTTCCCCGCCAGAACATCGGAGAGGAGAATCCGGTTGTAATTGGTATACGGTTCATCCCCAAAGACCGTGATCTGGAAATCGGAACGTAATTTCAGAATGGCCTCAACGGCATCGACCCCCGCCATCCCGTTGCCGATCACAACAATCTTTTTTGCAGCGTTAGCCACCTAAGACGACCTCCATCTGGACACGCCCTTCTCCACCCTCATCCAGCCTGTCCGAAATATGGACTGCCTTCGGCCGCCTTCGCTTTCTAATCACCAGGCTGATAAAACAGGCAAGGGCCAAACAACCAAAAGAGAGAAACCCAAAGGCATAAGATCCCGTCCATTGCTTTATCTTACCCAGCATCGTGGGCAGAAAAAACCCTCCAATCCCTCCTGCCGCGCCGATGAAGCCGGAGACGATGCCAATCTCATCATCGAACCGCTGGGGGACCTCTTGAAAGATGGCGCCATTCCCCATCCCCAGCGTCAACATCCCGATAAAGATCAGGGCAATGGCGATTTCTATCGGTGGGAAGAACGATATTGCCCCGAAGATCAGAAAGGCCAAAAGGTAGAGTCCCTCCAGAAGCCGGAGGCCACCGATACGATCGGATAGGAGACCTCCAATGGGTCGAATAAAGCTCCCCGCAAAGACCAACACCGCAGTCGTTCCACCCGCCGTCACCGGAGGAAGGTGGTATTGATCATGCAGAAAAATACTCAAGAAGCTCGCGAGTCCCACAAAGCCGCCAAAGGTAACGCTGTAATAAAGATTAAACCACCAGAGGTCCCGTGCCTTTAAAAGGCGGGTATATTCCTCCATCGGTCTTGGGACCGGCTTAAGGCCAAACTCCCTTGCCCGCGTTGCGAAAACAATCAGCGTGATCAAAAGAGGCGGGATGGCCATCCCGAAGACCACGTGCCACCCCCATGCCCGGGCCAGAAATGGGGCGAGCAAAACAGAAATGACTGTCCCGCTGTTGCCTGCTCCGGCAATCCCCATGGCAATCCCCTGATGCTCAGATGGATAGGCATGGCTCGCCAAGGGAAGCGCCACAGTAAAGCTCGCCCCTGCAACACCCAGAAAAAAACCAACCCCGATCAATTGATAGAACGATGTCGCCCCAAGCCATCCCCACAGGAGGGGAATTAGTGTGATGAACATTGCAATGATCCCTACTTTTTTGGGGCCGAAACGGTCAACAAGAAGACCCGCAAGAATTCTAAAGAAAGAGCCTCCCAGCAATGGAACGGCGACGACTAATCCCTTTTGACTGGCGGAAAGCCCCAAGTCTTTTGAGACAAAGATTCCGAGAGCGCCGATTAAAACCCAAATGGCAAAACTCAAATCAAAATATAAAAAAGCTGCAAACAAGGTTGGCGGGTGGCCGCTTCGAATCGCCTTAATGATGTTTTTCATGTAATCGCCTTGCCGCCGGTGCGAATGGTGTAGGACTCGGAGACATTTTGAACAAATATCTTCCCATCACCAGGGTGCCCGGTATGCGCGCCGGCCTCAATCGCGTCAACCGCCTTCTGATATTCGGAATCTTCCACAACGATCAGGAGCATCACCTTGGACAAGGCGGTATAGCTGATTGCCCCCACCTGAATTCCCCGCTGACGGCCACGGCCCAGGACGGGAAATTTTGTTACCGCAAAAAGCCCCGCCTCCTCCAGACGGGCAAGAACGTTTTCTTCTTTTTCGTTGCGGACAATGGTCCGAATCAGTTTCATGTTATACCGCCTCCACGCCTTGTTCATCGGTACTAATCCGGATGGCATTCTCCACGTCCACAACAAAGATCTTCCCATCCCCGATCGTTCCCTTTCCGGTGCGATTTGCCCGGATGATCGCTGCCATCGCCACCGGCGCCCGCTCCTCGTCAATGACGATGGAGAAAAACCGCTTGGGAAGAAATCGGATCGTCACGGCCTCTTTCCCCTCGGCCTGTGGAAACCGAAGCCCCCTCTGTTTGCTTCTCCCCATGGCGGGCACAGTTGTATAGGAATAAATGCCAACCGCTTCCAACGCCTTTCGAGTCGCCAGATGTTTATCGGGCCGAATGATGGCGATGATTTCTTTTAATGCCCCCTTCCCTTTCGGTTTCTTCCCTGTGGGGGATTCCATTTTTCCCACAAGGGGCGAAAGCGGGGCCACTGGCGTTTTGGTCTCTTGCGTGGCCAACGCGTCTGCCGTCTGCGGTGTAAAGAGCGGCGGGTCACCCACCTTTCCGAGAGGGGGGGTAATGTTATACCGGCTCCGCCATGTCTCGTTCAGCGCGCTTGTGGGGCTCTGACTGTTGAGGCGTTTAATCCCGATCGGATCGTTTCGATAGCCGCGTATCGCGTGAAGCCATTTAACGCTTTTATAACCCTGAAGAAACGGGACGACCAGACGAACCGGTCCGCCATGCTCCTCGGGAAGGGGCTCGTCATTGAGTTTGTAGGCGATCAACACCCGAGGGTCGCGGGCCTCATCACGCGAGAGACCCTCGAAGAAAACCCCGTCCCGGGAATAAAAGGCGAAATAGCCTTCCGGATGCGTATCCATTCTAAGAAAATCGATCAGGTCAACCAACCGGATTCCCTCCCAGGTGACCCCCTCCGACCAGTTAAAGATCTGGCAGATCAGTGGCGCCGCAAGTTTGACCCGTGGCAGATCCGAGAGGGCTGTCCATGGGATATTCCTGGGATGCGCATCCAGGCCACAGATACTGAAGGTGACCTCTTCCAGTTTCAGAGGGGGCGGAAATGGATAAAGAGACAAAACAGGCAGCGGCTTCGCCTCAAAATCCAGCCGGAAGAACTTGTCCTTAAACCTTGGATAAATAATCCCTTCTCGCATGACCCCCCCCAAAAAAAATGGCGACTGGATCGTTGTGAAACTCATCCAGGCGCCATTGCCAGAAATACATCGGTGTGTCTATCGCTGATACATTATAGTTTAAGCAATATCTGTACCATAGCACAAATCTTGTCAAAAAATAATGTAATACATTGATATACAGGGTATTTCTATAGATTCAGTGCCTGATGCGTGACTTGGGCATCAGACCCTAATACGACATTTTTGTCGGACTTGTTACGGGAAGGGGGGCTTCACTGGACCTTTCAAGAAGTCCGTCTCAAGCGGTGGCTCCCGATAATGATCTTGCCTAAGGGGACGGGGTGGCTGGCCCCTGTCACCGAGGGAATATTGCCGGGCCTCCCGTGGAACGTCTCAAAGGCCAGCAGGGCAAAGGTCATCGCCTCAATTGCGCGTCCATCCATCCCGATTTCCTCAAAGGGGATGACAGGAATGGGGGAGAGGGTTTCGGAGAGCCCTTCCATGAGGGTCGGATTCTTTGCCCCGCCCCCCCCCACAATCACCTCGTCGAGGGGACCTTTTTTGAGGATGAACCGGTTTATGTTGCCGGAAATCGCACAAGCGGAAAAGTGGGTGACCGTCGCGATAGTCTCTGGCGTAGAAAGGTGGAGCGCATGCGCGCGCTCCAAAACCCAATCGATCATCGCGGGGCCAAACTCTTCCCGTCCGGTGCTTTTTGGAGGGGGGCGTCGGATAAAGGGGTGCCGCATTAACTCGGACAAAAGTGTCGCATTGGCCTTCCCTTGATGGGCGATTCGCCCGTCCCGATCCATCGATTTTCTTCCATTTGTCAGGGTGCGAACGAGTCCGTCGATCAACATATTGCCGGGCCCGGTGTCGAAGGCCGTCGTCTTCTCAACGGGTTCGCCTGCCACAAGGGAAGTGATATTGCTAATCCCGCCGATATTCACAATCACGCGAGATCGCTGCCGATGTGAAAAGAGATGATGATGAAAATAAGGGGTCAGCGGCGCCCCCTCCCCCCCAGCAGCCATGTCGCGGGGGCGAAAATCGGCCACGGTGGTGATGCCGGTCCGCTCGGCAATGACAGATGGCTCGCCGATCTGTAACGTCGATTGAATCCGCCGTCCGTGGGATTTCTGCCCCTTTGGGAGGTGGTGAACTGTCTGGCCATGGGAGCCGATCAGGTCAATCTTATCCAAGGGAATGCCCGCTTTCTGGGCGATTTTGATCGCCGCCTCGGCAAAACGCTCTCCCAGGAGGAAGTTAAGATGGCAGAGATCGGCAACCGATCGTGGCGCCCCCGACGCGAGAGCGATAATATCCTTCTGAAGCGATGGCGGATAAGGGAAAACCCCGAAGGCGATGAGCCGGCAGCGTTTTCCCTTGGGGCTGATCTCCATGAGGGCGGCATCCACGCCGTCCGCCGAGGTGCCAGACATGAGGCCGATAACGTTCATCGGAGAGGGAGGCTACACAACTTAACGAAATCCGTCAATTTTCAGTTAGGATTTGTAGAAGGATTAAACAACAAGATGCGGGTGATGCAGAGGAAGGCGTGTGGGTTTTGTGATAAGGAATATCTCCGACTTAAAATTTTGACTGGTACGCTCAAAGAGATATAAAGTGACTCACTCGATTCCACGATGAGCCAAACAAAGTCAATAAGGCATGCCTGACCCATGTTTTGACCCATGTTTCCCATCAGGGGTCATCCAACCAACGAATATAGTACCGTTATATGACATCATTACTTACGCCGTTTAAACATTATTTTGGATATACCTATTTTCGCCATCTGCAATAAGATATTATAAACGACGCCCTCGCAGG
>CAYRGU010000006.1:0-2849 GCA_964423845.1 uncultured Nitrospirota bacterium | reverse complement strand
GCGATCGTCAACTCCACCCGATCGGAGTCGATATTGGCCTTGGCACGAAGGAGGAGATGGGTGTGCTGCCCGGCAGACGGTGTCCTCTCTAACGTTAGCTCAAGGGGGGGAAGTGGTTTAATGGCCCATCCATCTGTCATGAAGGGGAGCAAAACGGCACCACAGAGCCCAAGGGCAAGCAGGACACTTTTTATCATTATTCACCTCCGAGTGAATCTTCCCACCGATAGTATAGATTAATGCCAGAATTGGCAATGATTCCAAAGTTGCCTGTAGAGAACACGTAAGTTGCTGGGCGGCCGGTCTGGTTTTTTGATCTGTCTTTGGGTTCGCTTCGGGTGGCTTGACAAAGAAATGAGGGATCGTCTTTAATCACCGCCCCACCGTCAAATCTTAGAGAGGCCTCATGCTCAAGGGAGAAAACATCATCTATGTCTCGAATGACTACTCGCCTGACGTAAAAACCAGCAGTCATCAGGTGGTGGCCATCCTGTCGCAGTATAATCGTATTCTTTATGTCGAATCAGGCGGAATGCGGCGGCCTCAGGGAACAACGCGTGATTTCAAGCGGATCGTTAACAAGCTATCCAAATGGCTGGAAGGGGTCAAACGGATTAATGATCATGTTTTCGTTTATACGCTCTTTCTCCTTCCATTTCATAAATATGCCCTCGCCCGGAAGTTTAATGAATGGTTCGTGGCTTTTTCCGTCCGTCGTAGGGTTCGACAACTGGGGTTTGAGAATGCCATCCTCTGGTTTTTTATCCCGCATGTCGGCCATCTGGCTGGGAAATTGGGCGAGAAAGCGAAGGTCTATTACTGCACCGACGAACACACCGAGATGCCTGGGGTGGACAAAGAAGCCTTACGGAATCTTGAGACGGGCCTTCTGAAGAAGGCAGATGTTGTTTTTGTGACCTCAAGAAACATGCAGAAAAAGAAGGGGGAGATCAATTCCAATGTCCATTATTCTCCCCATGCGGTTCGTTTTGACCATTTCGCGAAGACTCAATCGGGGGAAACCGTTGTCGCGGCGGGTTTGACGGCCTTACAGGGGACGGTGGTCGGTTATATCGGGATGGTGGATATCTGGTTTGATCAGGAACTTCTGGGACAGGTGGCCGAGCGTCTTCCCCACAGTCACTTTGTGATTGTTGGAAGGGTGGGAACGGATATTTCGATCTTACAAAGATTTCCGAACATTCATTTTCTGGGGCCAAAGAAGTTTGAGGAGCTTCCTTCCTACCTCAAGCGATTTGATGTCTGTATGATTCCCTTCCAGGTCAATGAGTTAACGAGGAATCTCAATCCGATTAAACTCAAGGAGTATCTGGCTGCTGGGAAACCGGTGGTGACCACCCCGCTGCCTGACATGGAAGAGTATATGGAGGTCATTGAAATGGCTTCAGAGAGTCAGGCGTTTGCTGAAAAAATTGAAAAGTTGGTTCGGGAGGATAGCCCGGATCGGATCCGACAACGGATGGATCGCATGCGCGAGGACAGTTGGGAGTCTCGCGTGGAGAAGATCTCCCAGGTGGTGACGAAGACATTGAATACGAAAGCCCAGAAAGGGGCATCTGCAGAGAGGTCAAGTACATGAAGATATTTAATGTCGTTGGCGCCAGGCCAAATTTCATGAAGATCGCGCCGCTCCTTGAGGAGATGAAGCGGCATCCTTCCCTGGAGCCGGTTTTGGTCCACACGGGACAGCACTATGACGAGAAGATGTCCCGGCTCTTTTTTGAGGACCTTCAACTGCCAAAACCGGATGTTGATTTAGAGGTTGGTTCTGGATCCCATGCGGCCCAGACGGCGGAGGTGATGCTCCGCTTTGAACCCCTTTGTTTGCGGCATAAACCGGATGCGATCCTGGTGGTGGGCGATGTGAACTCCACGATTGCCTGTGCCCTGGTGGCGGCGAAGCTTGGCATTCTTGTTGTCCATGTTGAAGCGGGTTTGCGCAGTTACGATCGCTCCATGCCGGAGGAGATTAACCGAATCCTCACGGATGCCCTGTCGGACCTGCTTTTCACGACGGAAGCGGGCGCTTCCGATAACCTGATGAAAGAGGGGATTCCTGCCGCGAAGATTCATTTTGTCGGGAATGTGATGATTGATACCCTCCTTCGTTCGAAAGAAAAAGCGAAAAGCGCTAAGATCCTCGATGACCTGCATCTTTCGCAGGGGCATTATGCCGTGGTGACACTGCATCGTCCGTCGAATGTGGACGACAAGGCGCAGCTTCACTCCCTCTTACGGACGTTTTCAAGAATTGCTGAGCAGATTCCCGTGGTTTTCCCGATGCACCCCCGGACGGTCAAACAGATTGATCTGTTTGGATTGAATGAAATCGCAAAATCGCTTCGTATTACAGCCCCTCTCGGGTATCTGGACATGCTCCACCTGATGTCCCATGCCAAGATGGTTTTAACCGATTCCGGTGGTATTCAGGAGGAAACCACGGTTTTGGGGGTTCCCTGTTTGACCTTACGGTTATCCACCGAGCGTCCGGTGACGATCACGCAGGGGACCAATCTCCTGGTCGGGGTCCGTGGTGAGGATATCCTTCGAGAGGCAGCGCTGATTCTGGATGGAAAAGGCAAGGCGGGGAGGATTCCTCCAAAATGGGATGGGAAAGCGGCGGAGCGAATTGTGGAGGTCTTGCGCAGCACCCCTCTTAACGGGGCTCCGGGATGAGCTGTCTGATGCCTTTAGGGTACCTCTAAAAACCGTAGCGAGCGGTCTGATTGCAAGGCGCACGGAACGCAGGAACCGCAGTGTACGTGTTTGTACATGAGGATTACGAGTACCGCGCAACGCAGCAATCGGGCCGCGCAGTAGGTTTTTAG
>CAYRGU010000005.1:0-2704 GCA_964423845.1 uncultured Nitrospirota bacterium | reverse complement strand
ACCGCCGAGATCAATGGCAAAGCAAGGCAATGCAACACGTAAAACCGAAGCAGCGTGCTTTGGCCCACCATGGTTCCCCCTAACAGGACATAGGCCACATCATTCTCAACGGTAAAACCAAACTGCGGGCCAAAAGGACCCGCATTGCCGATGATAGGCGTTGCCTCACCCATCTTGGCGCCAACCGTCACCGCCCAAAGGGCAAGCTGATCCCAAGGGAGAAGGTAACCGGTCCAACTTAACAACAGGGTCGACACCAATAAAATCACACCGACCACCCAGTTAAATTCCCGAGGCGGTTTGTAAGACCCGGTCAAAAAGACCCGTGTCATATGCAACCAGACGGACAAGACCATGGCATGCGCGGCCCAACGATGCAGATTTCTAAACAGCCCGCCAAAATAAATCACCGTGCCAAGATCTTTAATGTCGTTATAGGCCCGTCGCGTATCCGGCACATAGTAAAACATCAAGAAAACCCCGGTAATCGAAAGGAGAATAAAAAAGAAAAAGGTCAATCCCCCCAGGCACCAGGTATACTTTATTTTGAGCGCACCCCGACGCACCCGAACAGGATGAAGATGTAAAATCACGTTGCTGAACATCACCAGGGCCCGATTGGCATCCGTGCTGGGATATCCATGACGGAAGACCGACTTATAAACCTGGTTCTCCGTAAGAATATTCTTGATTTGATCAATCAGTTTTTTCATTGTCTTCCTATCCCCTATATCTTAATAAAAAAGGGGGAAACCTCCCGGCTGGCCTCATCGACCATGAGGCCTTCAGGCGTTCCTTTTGGCTCCGGATCCTGACGCTGTGTAAAATTCACCACAATCTGCCCATCGACAGGGTCAAGCGACACCCCTGCCCGCCACAACGTCCGAGGCGCCGGCCCCCCCACAACATTGCCCATCATATCGTAAATGCTCCCATGACAGGGGCAGCGGAAAAGCCCCTGGTCTTGAAACCAGTTAGGGGTACATCCCAAATGCCGGCAGATGGAAACCATCGCATACATCCCTCGTTCGTTTTTGACGACCCAGATCCGCCGCTCTTTTTTAAGACGATTATCCACCCCCATCCCGTAATCTTCGGGTTTACCAATCTTGAAAATTGTGGGCGGCTCGTAACGGATGGTGGGGACCATATACCGAAGGGTCGCCGCACCCGTACCTGCCAGCGTCGCGCCAATGCCTCCCCATCCAATCCCCAAGCCAAGCATCGTGAGGAACTTTCGACGGTCAACCCCCTGATTAGCCCCCCCCTTTTCTCCTCCAGTCGGATTCATGACTTAACCTCTCGCCGTTTTCGGGGCATGAGCCTTGTCGCTCCCATTTTTTTTCTCAATGCAACTTTTTTTCTCAATGCAAAATAACCTAATATCCCCGTCACCGCAACCGCGCCACCCCAATAAACCCACGCTGAAGATCCAGGCTCGGCCCCAAAGCTCACCTCGCCATGACGATCGTTCAGCAGATCTTTCGGATCAAAGGATAAAATAACCTTTTTTATCTCATTCCCGACAGTCACAGAAATCTCATCTCCAACATTTTCATCATGCAGATGGAAGAGGGCCTGAAAATAGCCCCCCTCACCAGTCAGTTCACGAAACTTCTGGCCCGTTTTATGTTCGAGCAGAACAGCCATCCCCTTCTTCGGATTCCCCGCCTCGTCCCGCACATACCCAGAGACCGTAAACCGGTGATCCGCACGGTGCGTTGCGAAAGCCACCGAACCCATCAGGAACAAGACACCGATGAGGAGTCGCACCTATGGCCGTCCTCCTCTCTCTTCTGGAGGACCTTCAGGCGCCGCCTTGAGCGTACCAAGATAAAGCGTCACCGCCAGCGCATCCCGATCACGCAACTGGAAATTCGGCATCTTGGTTTCAGGCTTGATCGCCTGTGGATTCTTAATCCATTTATAAATGTAGTCAGACCGTAACCTTAAACCAACACGACTCAACGACGGCCCCACCGCCCCTCCCGTCCCATTAACAGCATGACAGGAGACACAACCATACTTCTCTTCAAAGAGCCGTTTTCCGATACGAGCGAGACGACCCTCCACCTCTTCAGGGGCCACCGGCTGACCATCCTCTCCCACTTCTGGCGGAATCTCCAGAGAAACCTTCAACAGCCGTGGAAACTTCGGGCGCTCGGCCTTTGCCTCAACAGGAAGAATGACATCCGGCGCCTTGTTTTTATGAAGGCTCCTTAAATGGGCGACCAGCGACCAGATCTCTTTTTCAGATAAAACCCCACCAAACGGCGGCATAAATGGAGACTTGCTGACACCCGCGCCCCCCTTCGTGATCGCCTCAAACAGCTCCTCATTGGTTCGACCGGCCATGTAGGCCTCACTCCCGTCCGTATGGTCTCTGGGCTTCGGATCAAGATTTACGGCGTTGAACCCATTCCCGTCACCCTTTGTCCCGTGGCAGTGGGTGCAGTAATGGGAATAGAGTTTCTTTCCCTCCTTGGCAAGGGGATTGCCCAGGAACAACCCGCCCACAATCATCCCGATGACGGCAAGTCCAAGAATCCCAAAAATAATCCCCTTTTTCATTTCGATCTCGCCCTGCGAATCAAGTAGAATTCCAACCCAACCGCAAAGAGCGCCCACCCGATTGAGTAGGCATAAACATTCGTCGGCGTTTTTTTCTCAATGAGAAGATAATACCAGGATGAGATAGACCGGC
>CAYRGU010000004.1:0-19762 GCA_964423845.1 uncultured Nitrospirota bacterium | reverse complement strand
TTGCCGGTCTTTCTTTATCCCAGATTACGCCATAGGGGAAATAGCGGATACCGTTCTTAACCCTCCCCTTGGCAAGGGGAGAGTAGGAGGGGTTTACGGAAGGACATTCAGTAGAAGCACTCACCTCCCCTGCCCCTCCTTCGAAAGGAGGGGATTTAAGTCTGCATGGGGATTGTTTTTCTAATGCGTAATCTGCGGTTATGTCTCACACCCCTATGATCCCCCCAGATTGACAGATTCTGGAAGAATCGGCCATCATGTTGTTATAGTGTACGGAGGCATTTAAATGCGTACTATCAATGCTACTAAGGCAAGGGCCAACATTTTTAGAATTATTGATGAAGTTGGATCAACCAGTGAGCCGATTTAAATTAAAGGGAAGCGGGCCTGTGCGATCCTGATCTCGGAAGTAGACTGGCGATCTATTCAGGAAACCCTCTGTCTCTCTTCAATTCTAAGGAGGGTGGAGTCGATATTAGAGGGGGGAAAAGAGCCTGTTGAAGAATGTGCAAAGGCTCTTCCGTGGTAGGTTGGGAAATTGTCTTTTCCCGACAGGCCGTCAAAGATTCCAGGAAAATTGCAGAAGCTGGCCTTAGACCAAAAGTGGAAGCAATTCTGGAGAAAATTAGGTCAGGTATGCCTTATTACAACACATCCGACGGATACCTCACCTGATTGTTTGAACTCAACGACAATCTGATTGGAAACCGGGAGGCCACGATGACAGTTAAGTTTGCAAACATTGTCGACGAGATAAGTATCCTTGATATTGAGAGCAAGGAGTATCTTATGGATTTAATCAAAAAACAATTGGTTGCGGAGCGAAGAAAGGAAATAAAGAAGCATGCCGATGAGAGTATCGAGGAATATCATGCTGGCAAAATTAAATTTGGCTCTCTCAAGCAATTGAAAATAGCCGTTCATGAAGATTGAGATTGGTTTTAGTCTTTCGTTCAAGCGGGCTTTTAAGAAGAGGATCGGTACTGATCAAGAACTTGAGAAGTTGTTTTGGAAAAAGATGGAATTGTTTACCAACAACCCTTATGACCTTTCTATAAAAACGCATAAATTAAGTGGTGAATTAGAAGGGTTCTCAAGTTTTTCGATCAGCTATGACACGAGGGTTGTTTTTAAATATCTGGATAAAAAGAAAGTCCTTTTAGTGGATATCGGCAGTCATGACGAGGTATATTGACGAGGTCATGTCAATCGGTGTGTAAGAAGTTTTTATTAGCTGGCCTTCTTTATCTGTTTTTCAACCTGTTGGCGTATTGGGATAAAACCCGGTCTACAACCGTTTCGACCGGCTCGGCCTCCTTGATTTCTATCCATTGAATGTTCGGGTCGGCGTTAAACCAGGTCATCTGACGCTTTGCGTACCGCCTGCTATCCCGCTTCACCAGGGCGATTGCCTCGTCGAGCGTTCGCTCTCCCCTTAAATAGGGGACAATTTGCCGGTATCCCAATCCTTGCATGGACGGGAGAGACGGGGCGAACCCTTCGGATAAAAGACGCTCGGTTTCCGCAACCAGGCCGAGGGAAATCTGCCGATCCACACAGGCCTCGATCCGTTGATAAAGATCGGATCGCTCCCGTCGAAGACCCATCATCACCGCATTGGGGGAAGACGCTCCCAGGGCGACACGGCTCGATCGGTGCTTTTCATGAAAAGCGCTGAGGGGGGTTCCGGTCAAATAAAAAACCTCCAGGGCCCGGATGAGCTTGGGAATATCTCGTAAGGAGATCCTTGCTGAAGCGGCCGGATCAATCTCTCCGAGGAGGCGATGAAGTGTCCCTTCACCCCCCTCTTTTTCTTTGCCCTGTAAGGTTTCACGTAAGGAGGGGTCGGCCGCAGGCCCCGCCCACAGGCCATAGAGAAGCGCCTTGAGATACAGCCCACATCCCCCTTCGATGAGGATGGGTCGCCCTTGCTGTTCAATCTGGGCAATGATCTGTCCCGCCGTTTTTTGATACGCCCCGGCGGAGAAGGCGTGATCGGGTGGAATCAGATCAATAAGATGCCGCAGCACACGGCCTCGCTCTTCCTGGGTTGGCTTATTGGTGGCGATGTCCATGCCGAGATAGATCTGTCTTGAGTCGGCCACGACAATCTCCTGTCCAAATCGCAGGGCCATGCCCTCGGCGACGGCGCTCTTTCCCACAGAGGTTGGACCGACAATAACTGTCCAGGGCACGCGCTGATGGGGTGTTGTGACAGGAGAGGGATTCACACGCTTTGAACAGGCTCTTTGAGGATCAATTTATCTGGCGGATTGGGATGTTACGAGAGAAGCCTTCTCCCAATGATCTCCCCCATCCCGGCTCTTATAGAGCCCCCCCATCGTTCCCGCGAAGAGCATCTTCCTCTCGGTGGGGTGAATCGCGAGGGGGGTCACGGAGCGGGGAGAGCTTGAAGACGATTGCCATGTCTCCCCGCCGTTTGTGGTCTTATAAATCCCCTCATTGCCGCCCGCATACAGCGTCTGCTCCGATACGGGATCAATCGCAACCGTCATCACAAATCCCGGAAGACCGGGCTGGGCCTGCCAGGAAATGCCACGATCGGCCGACTTGAATAATCCCTTGTTGGTGGCTGCATAGAGGGTGTTCTCCGAGTGTGGATCAACAACAATGGCATTGACAGACCACCCCTTTGTCGCAGGCTGAACCAATCGCCATGTGGCGGCCGCGTCCTTGGACTGATAGATTCCCTCATGGGTGCCTGCGTATAAAACGGACCCATGATGAGGGTCCAACGAGAGGGCAATGACAAAGCGGTTTCCTATGCCCATGTTCGCCGATTGCCACGCGCTGCCGCCATCTGTCGTTTTATAGACGCCATGATTGGTCCCCACATACAGGGTCCCCTCGATTCTGCGATCCACCCGCGTCACATTGATCGCCTGCGCCCCAACATTATCACTCAAGCCCATCGCGCTGATCGCCCAGTGCTCTCCCCCGTCGATACTTCGATAGAGGCTATCCCCATAGGTTCCGGCATAAATCACGGTTGAAACCCACGGGTTGACCGCAATGGCGGTGATGTTGTAGGTGGTCAATCCCGTCGTCATTCTGTCAAAGGTCTCTCCCCGATCACGGCTTTTATAAAAGCCGCCGTTCGTCGTTCCCACATAGACCAGGTCTGAATTTCTTTCGCCAAAGGCAATCGAGAGGACATTCTCACTACGGCCACACCCGGTGAGGATGAGCAGAAAACCGAGCGCCAGAGCCTCTGCGATCAACTTATTTTTCATGCCGGGGAACACGCCGGCAATGTAACCCAATCTGTCGACACAATGGAAGCCTCCGTATCGGAACGATCCTCCCCTTCAAAAACAGGAGGATCAGGACCTTATCGCTGATCCGTTAATGAGACATTTTTTGCTCTGTCCTATAGTCTGCCCAAGGGATTGTTTGACTCCCCTTGAATGGGGATGTTAGATTCGACCGTTTGAATATCGATTCCCTGCATTGATCTTTCTCTCTCTCTTGCGTTGAGGAGACTTCTACGAACGATCGATTTTTAAAAGCGTGCCGGTGTCAGCCTGTGGATTGCACCCCCGTCTGGTTCATGCGCCAGGCCGGGCGCTACATGAAGGAGTTTCGTGACATTCGCGCGAAGCATTCCCTGCTGACCGTCTGCAAGACCCCGGAGCTTGCGGTGGAGGTGACCCTCCAGCCGGTGCAGCGGTTCGATCTGGACGCCGCCATTATCTTCGCGGATATTCTCCTTCCCCTGGAGCCGATGGGGCTGCATCTTGAGTTTGTGAAGGGGGAAGGGCCTGCTATTCATAATCCGCTGCGAGAGCCGTCGGATGTGGAGGCGCTGCGGCCCATTATCCCTGAAGAAAGTCTTGGGTTTGTGATGGAGGCGATTCGCCTCTGCCGGCGGGAATTAAAGATCCCCCTGATTGGATTTGCCGGGGCCCCTTTTACCCTGGCCAGCTACATGATTGAAGGCGGGCACTCCCGCAACTATATCCATACCAAGCGGATGATGTATGGCGCGCCACAGCTTTGGGATCGTTTAATGACCAAGATTACCGAGGCCCTTCTGGTCTATCTGCTGGCTCAAGCGAAGGCCGGCGCGGAGGCCCTCCAGATTTTTGACAGTTGGATTGGGGCGCTCTCTCCGGGGGATTATCACCGCTATATCCTCCCTTACATGAAGCGTCTTTTTGCGGGACTTAAACCGTCTGGTGTTCCGGTCATTCACTTCGGAACCGGCACGGCCACGCTTCTCCCCTTGCAAAAGGAGGCGGGTGGGGATGTTATTGGCGTTGATTGGCGGATTCCCCTGGATGAGGCCTGGGATCGGCTGGGGGAGGGGGTGGCCATTCAGGGGAATCTTGATCCGGTGGTTCTTTTTGCCCCGGTTCCTGAAATTGAGCGACAGGTGGATGAAATTATAAAATGCGCGGCGAATCGTCCGGGTCATATCTTCAATCTGGGCCATGGGATTTTGCCAGAGACGCCGGTTGCGAGTGTGGAGGCGGTCGTCGAGCGGGTCCATAAAATGACGCGCCGCAGATGAGTGATTCGTCGGATTCGAGGGTCGCCGTTCTGCTCATGGCCCATGGCGGGCCGCACGCCATAGACGATGTGGCACCGATGCTCCACCATATCATGAAGGGTCGTGTCCCGACGCCTGCGGTGGTCGCGCAGATCACAGATCGCTACCGTTTAATCGGCGGAAAATCCCCCCTCTTTGAGATTACAACAGAGCAGGCGACCGCGCTTTGCCGGCTCCTCAATCAAAACGAGGCGCGCTTCCGTGTCTACGTGGGGATGCGGCACTGGACGCCTTTTATCTCCGATGTCGTGCGGGAGATCGTGTCCGATTCCCCTTCGTGCCTGATTGCGATTCCGCTGGCCCCGCATTATTCCAGGATGAGCGTCGGGGCCTATATCGAGGCGCTTCGTCAGGCGTGGCAAGATCAGTCGGCACCCTGTCTGGCGGTTGAGGGTTTTTGCGACCACCCCTTGTTGATTGAAGCGTTTGCGGAGAACGTGAAGGCGGCGCTCGCCATTTACCCCGAACCCCTTCGAAGCACCATTCCGGTTCTTTTTACCGCCCACTCGCTGCCGGAGCGAATTCTCTCCGAGGGGGATCGTTACCCGGATGAGTTGAATAAAACGGTTTCCGCCATTGTGAAACATCTGGGTCTCTCTGCCTGGCGGTTTGCCTATCAAAGCCGGGGGATCTCCCCGGGGGCCTGGCTGGGGCCGGATGTGGAAGCCGTCATCAGCGAGGTCGCGGCCCAGGGCATTCGCCATCTTGTGATGGCGCCCATTGGATTTGTGGCCGATCATGTCGAGATTCTTTATGATATTGATATTCATTACCATCAAATCGCGAAGTCAAAAGGGGTCGCCCTGACGCGCACCGCTTCTTTGAATACCCGCCCCGCCTTTATCGAGATGCTTGCGGCGCTTGTCCATGAACGCCTGCCCGCCTCATCGTCATGAGCCATGCCCCAAAAAAGGTCGTTATTATTGGCGGGGGGATCACCGGCCTCTCCTCGGCCTATGCCCTTCAAGAACGGGCGAAAGAGATTGGCCTCGAAATAACCTGTACCTTGATTGAATCCGAAAAGAGACTGGGTGGAAAGATCACCACCGAGTCGATTGGCGATTTTGTGATCGAGGGCGGGCCCGACTCGTTTATTACGCAAAAACCGTGGGGGCTCGATCTTTGCGAAAAGCTGGGCCTGACCCGCTCCCTGATTGAGACCCATCCGGTGGACAAGGCGATTTATATCCTCTCGCAGGGCAATCTGATCCCCCTCCCGGAAGGGTTCCAACTGATGATTCCGAGCCGTCTGACGCCGTTTCTTCTGACCCCTCTGGTGTCGATCCCGGGCAAGATAAGAATGGGGCTTGATTTGCTGATTCCACGCAGGGCGGCGCAGGGTCAAGCCGATGAGAGTATCGGCTCGTTTGTCCGAAGAAGATTAGGAGAAGAGGCGGTTTCTCTTTTCGCAGAGCCGATTTTGGCGGGGATTTACGCGGGGGATGTGGAAAAGCTTAGCCTGATGGCCACCTTCCCGCAGTTTGCCGCGTTAGAAAAACAGTACGGCAGTTTAATCTGGGGGGCGCTGATGCAGCGCTTGGATCGTACCCAGGCAAGACATGCGAAGCGATCCCAGGAGGTGCCGCCCTCGCGGTCACGCAGCCTGTTCGTCTCCCTGCAGGGGGGGCTTTCTCAACTGACTGCGGCGCTCCAGAGGAACTTAACGGGGGTGTCCCTTCTGACGGGGCGACAGGTCATCGGTCTGTGTCCCAAAGGGGGGGGCTATGAGGTGACCCTTCAGGATGAGACGATGCGGGCCGACGCCGTGGTGGTTACGGTTCCCCCGACGCTTGCGGCCCGTTGGACCGAGCGTTGGGCCCCGTCTCTTTCAGCACAGCTTGGCGCCATTTTGTCCCTCTCCACGGCAACGATCTCGCTTGGGTTTCGGAGAGAGGAGGTGGCCCATCCCCTGAATGGTTTCGGCTTTGTCGTTCCCCGTCGGGAGGGAAGGCAAATCCTGGCCGCGACCTGGACCTCTACAAAATTTGAAGGGCGCGCTCCCAAAGGGCATGTGTTGATTCGTCTTTTTATCGGGGGGGCCCACCACGAAGATTGGGTGGAGAAAGACGATGCCACGCTCATTGCGCTTGCCACGGAGGAGTTGCGGACCCTTCTGGGCATTCAGGCCAGGCCAACCGTCGCGAAGGTCTTTCGATGGATCAAAGGAAATCCCCAGTATCACGTGGGACATCTGGATCGTGTTGCCAAAATTGAAGCGGAGCTGACACGGCATCCTGGCCTTTTTCTGGCCGGCGCGGCCTATCGGGGCGTGGGGATTCCCGATTGTATCCATCAGGGCCTGGACACGGCAGAGAAAGCCATCCGGCTTTTTTTAACGGAATCACACTTGTAAAATCGGTGCGGTTTTCTGCGGCAGGAGGGGGGCTTGTTTTACGCGCCCTTTCGAGGCACCCGCCCTTTTCGGATGGCGTCCGAAAGATCAATGACCCGCCGGAGAGGGGCAACGTCATGAACACGAATAATCCGTGCCCCCTGAAAGATGGCAATCGCCGCCGCCGCCAGGGTCCCTTCCAGTCGCTCATCGGTTGGAAGATTTAAGGTTTTCCCAATGAACGATTTACGCGAAGGGCCGACCAGGACCGGCACCCCCAGATGCGTCAAACGGTCGATCTGTTTTAATAACGTCAGGTTGTGGGTGACGGTTTTCCCGAAGCCAATCCCAGGGTCAACGACAAGGCGACTTTTTGGAATTGAATGCCCCATCGCCTTTTCGATTTGCCGAGACAAAAACTGATAAACTGCTTCTGTGACGTTTTGGTAACGTGGGGCACGTTGCATCGTTTGAGGATTTCCCCTGGCGTGCATCAAAACCAGACCGGCGGCCCCTTGGGCTGCGGTTGAAAACATCCAGGGGTCTTTGGTCCCGCCGCTTACGTCGTTGATAATCGCGGCGCCGGCGTCAATGGCCTGCCTTGCCACATCGGATTTTGTTGTGTCGATTGAAATGGGAATGGTTAACTGTTTGATAAGGGCGCAAACGACAGGGAGGACACGGTCCAGTTCTTCCTGACAAGAGAGGGGCGCTGCCCCGGGGCGCGTGGACTCGCCACCGACATCAATAATATCCGCGCCTTCTGTTTGCATCCGCAGGGCATGGTTAACGGCCCGGTCGAGATCAAGAAATCGCCCGCCATCTGAAAAGGAATCCGGGGTGACATTGAGAATCCCCATGATCAGGGGACGCCTCTGGCAAGGCAGGCGGAATCGCCCGCAGTGCCATGGACCTGCAGGCGTTACTTCTGAATGTGAGGGCAAGGCGTCATTGCTGGCAACAGCCATGAGCGGGCCCCTCTATATGGCGGGGGCAGGGGCAGCCATCTCGGCCAGAGAGATGTTTTCCTGAATGATCTTATCGACGGCCAGGGTATCGAGCGATTCGTACTCGAGGAGGGCCTGCGCCAATGCGTGAAGGGCCTGAATATGTTTGGAAATCAAAAACTTGGCTCGCTCATAATTCTCGGAGATCAGTCGCCGGACCTCCGAGTCAATTTCAACGGCGGTATGCTCGGAGTAGTCCCGGTGCTGGGCGATTTCCCGTCCTAAAAAGATCTCCTGCTCTTTCTTTCCGAAGGTCAACGGGCCCATCTTTTCGCTCATGCCCCATTCACAGACCATCCGCCGGGCCAGCTCGGTGGCCTTCTCAATATCATTTCCCGCGCCAGTGGTGATGAAATTAAGGAGGAGCTCCTCCGCAACGCGGCCTCCCATCATAATGGCGAGGGTATTGTAGAGATACTCTTTTTTGTAATTGTGACGATCATCCAGCGGCAATTGCATGGTCAGGCCCAACGCCCTTCCTCGAGGGATAATGGTGACCTTGTGGATCGGATCGGTTCCCGGAAGGAGTTTTGCCACGAGGGTGTGGCCGGCCTCATGGAAGGCGGTGATTTTCTTCTCCTCCTCCGACAGAACCAGGCTCCTCCTTTCAACCCCCATCATGACCTTGTCTCTGGAGGCATCAAAATCGGACATGTCGACCACTTTCTTCCCTTTACGGGCAGCGAGAAGGGCCGCTTCATTCACCAGATTTTCCAGGTCGGCCCCGGCGAATCCGGGGGTCCCTCGGGCCACAATCTCAAGGCCCACATCTTCGGCCATGGGAATTTTTTTGGTATGAACCTTGAGGATTTCGCTTCGGCCCCGGACATCGGGGCGATTGACGACAATCTGACGATCAAACCGCCCGGGTCGAAGCAGGGCAGGATCAAGGACGTCGGGCCGATTGGTCGCGGCGACGAGGATCACCCCTTCGGTGGTTTCAAAGCCATCCATCTCAACCAGGAGCTGGTTTAAGGTCTGCTCCCGCTCGTCGTGGCCGCCGCCTAACCCCGCGCCACGGTGCCGTCCCACGGCGTCAATCTCATCGATAAAAATAATGCACGGGGCATTTTTTTTGCCTTGTTCAAAGAGGTCTCTCACCCGAGAGGCCCCAACCCCCACAAACATCTCGACAAAATCAGATCCGGAGATGGAAAAGAAGGGGACCCCTGCCTCACCGGCGATCGCCTTGGCCAAGAGGGTTTTCCCCGTGCCGGGAGGGCCCACCACCAGGACGCCTTTAGGAATCCGTCCGCCAAGTTTCTGGAATCGCGGGGGATCTTTTAAGAATTCAATAATCTCCTCCACCTCGGCCTTGGCCTCGTCAATGCCAGCCACATCGGAAAAGGTCGTTTTCTTTCGATCTTCAGCCATCATCCGGGCTTTGCTTCTGCCAAAGGAGAGGGCCTTGTTACCCCCCGCCTGCATCTGGCGCATGAAGAAGATCCAGAGGCCCAGAAAAAGGACAAAGGGACCCCATGTCATCAGAAAAGTAATATACCAAGGGGGTTCATCCAGCGGTTTTGCGTTGATTCGAACATTCTTCTCGCGAAGGACTTTGATCAAGTCGGGATAGTCTGCCATGTAGGTCTTGAACTTTGATCCATCTTTGAGGATTCCAAAGATGTGGAATCCCTTAATGGTGACTTCGGTGACCTCTCCTTTCTCCGTTTTTGACATAAAGTCGGAGAAGATCATTTCGTCTTCGATCGGTCGCGAAGAGAGATTGAACAAGTTAAACAGAAGGATCATGAGCAGGGCGACCCCGACCCAGACAACCAAGCTTCTCACCCGTGGATTCATCAAAACCTCATCAATTCAATGAAATTAAAGTTGCGAAGGGAACAGGGGGGACATCGTAGCACAAGCGATTAAACCATGGCAATCAATCGGGACTCTCGTCATCCGAGACCTTGTCTAAAACGGCAATGTAGGGCAGGTTTCGATATTTATCGTCATAATCGAGGCCATAGCCAACCACATATTTGTTGGAAATGGTGAAGCCAACGTAATCAACCACCACGGGCATTTTGCGTCGCTGCGGTTTATCAAGCAATGTGGCAAATTTGAGTGATTTGGGGCCTCGGCCCAGGATTCTCTCTTTCAGGAAGGTAAGCGTGAGGCCCGAATCGACAATATCTTCAACCACCAGAATGTCCTGGCCCTTCAAGTCTTGGGGAATATCCGCGATGATCTGAACCTCCTCACGGCGTTGCGGCCCCTTTCCGCTGCTTGAGACCACCAGAAAGTCAACGCGAAGGGGAAGAGGAATTGCGCGGGCCAAGTCCGAAAAAAACGCGAAGGCGCCTTTTAAGACCCCAACCAGCAGAAGATTTTTCCCCTGATAATCTTCCCCGATCTGGAGGCCAAGGGCCTTAATCCGGGCTCGCATCTCCTCCTGCGTGATAATCGGTTTTCCAAAAAGCCTCTCTTCCTTCTGTGTCACGATGACCCCTTAAATTTTTAAGCTTGCGACTTCCACCACCAAGGTCTCTTTTGTGCCCGCAGTTGCCTCGAAACAGGCATCCGTTCGACGTCCAATGATCCATAGAATTCCCCTTGGACAGGCCAAGAGCGGAAGAAGCCCCCTCTCTTGCCGGGGAATTTTACTGTCCATAAAAAAATCCTGAAGTTTCTTGTGCCTCCCCTTCATTCCGGACGGGCTGAAGCGATCTCCTTTTCGCCAGCCACGGACAAGGAGCGGCGGCGCGATCTTATCAAAATCAAACGAGGCGGCGCAAGGCGAAGGGGGGGGATGGAATCCGGCATATCGATGCAGGGTCAGCGACATCCCCCACTCGGGGAGTTGAATGGGGGAGGCCCCAATGAAAATCTCCACGGGAGACGGATCTTCTCGATGGCTTTGTGGCGCCAGGTCCGACTCAAGGGTCAGATCAGGATACGCCTTCACCATTCGGAGTTTCTTCGGGAGGGTCCAGGTGACGCGCTGCGGATTGGAGTCGATGTGGCGCCGAATCGTCTCGACCTGATGATATTCCACCTCGTTCAGATTTCCCTGCAGATGGGCCATGCCAAAGCGCAGAAGACGCCGCTGCAGGGCGGGATGAAGGGAGACCAGTTTGGGGAGGTGAAATCGAATACGATGCGGGTCCATTTTGATATCAAGATCCGGGAGGCGCTGCAGGAGATGCTGCGTCATAAAATCATCCTCATCGCCCAGGAGACTTGCTTCACGACAGAGCGTGTCGATGATATTGGGGTTGTGGTCGGCAAGCTGCGGGAGAAGCCCGTGACGAATCCGGTTACGAAGATAGATCGGCTGCGCGTTTGTGGGGTCCTCGCGATACGAGATCTGGGATCGGGTCAATTCCTCAAGAATCTGGTCCCGGTGAATTTCCAAAAGGGGCCGGAGAATCGTCTCCTCACGGATTTTTGGAATGCCTTTCAATCCTTGCGAACCGCTCCCCCTGACAAGGCGCATCAGAAAGGTCTCGGCCTGGTCATTGGCCGTATGTCCCGTGGCCACCCATCGCGCGTCCACCGCTTGCGCGACCTCCTTCAGGAACGCGTATCGAAGGTGCCGTGCCCCCGCCTGTTTTGACAAATGATGGGCTTTGCAGAAGGTGGGGACAGAACGGGTGGCGAGGGTGCTGGGAATACCCCAGGCGTCGCAAAGCGCCTTCACGAATGCGGCCTCCTCTGTGGCTTCGGGACGGAGGCCATGATTTAAGTGAGCGACGTGCAGCAGATAGGGGCATTGCCGAAGCAGGTGGAGAAGGCAGACCGAGTCAGCCCCCCCGGAAACGGCAACGACAATTTTATCCCCCGGCTTCAGGGGAAACTGATTAAGAATCTGTTGAAAGGTCTCAAGCAGCCTCAAGGAATTCTGTCTGTTCCTGTCTTTCACGGGAAAGATTTTTCCGCCCTCGTGCCCAAAAGCGTCTTTGCCTTGTGAATGTCTTCCCCCATCTGCTTTACCAGGGCTTCGGAATTTGAAAATTTTTCATCGCCGCGAACCCAATCGACAAATGTGACCCAAAGATGTCTCCCGTAAAGGTCGTCGGCGTAGTCGAAAAGGTTGACCTCAATCTGGATCTCGCGCGGAGAGAAGGTCGGTTTGGTCCCGATGTAGACAATGCCATCCCGTGTGAGACTCCCTTCTGTTTTAAGGACAGTGACCCGGACAGCGTAGATGCCCTCTTTTGGAACCAGCTCGTTGGGGAGGCGAAGATTTGCCGTGGGACATCCGAGCGCTTTGCCCATGTGGTCGCCATGGATGACCCGGCCTTCAAGGGTGTAGGGGCGGCCCAGCATCCGCGCGGCCCCGCGAACGTCTCCCTCCCGAAGGCGCTCACGGATGCGGGAGGAGCTGACAATCTCTCCGTCGATGACGACCGGCTCCTGAATATGAACCGAAAACCCAAGGCGTTTCCCAAGTTGAATCAGGTGGGCCACCTCCCCCGCGCGATCTTTGCCAAACTTAAACCCTTGCCCGATCAGGATTTCCCGTGCGCCGATTTTCTGATGGAGGAGGATTTGTGCAAATTCATCCGGGGACTGCTCGGAGAAAGACCGGTTAAAGTCGGCGACGAGGGTGGTGTGGATGCCCATCGACTCGATCTTTCTCGTCTTCTCCTGAAAAGAAGAGAGCAGTTTAATCCCCCGCTCCGGAAAAAGAATATGGGAGGGGTGGGGTTCAAAGGTGAGGGCCACGGCGGTGCCAGCCTGCTTTCCGGCCCGGGCGACCGCAGTGGACAGGAGGGCCTGGTGTCCCAGGTGCAGCCCATCGAAGTTGCCGATTGCCACAACAGGGTATTTCGCAATCGGTTGGATGTTGATGGTGCCGATGACAAGCTGCATCAGGGGTTCCGGAGTAAACGCGCGGCTTCTTTCGCGAAATAGGTCAAAATCATCTCCGCCCCGGCGCGTCGAATGGCGGTCAGGGTCTCCAGGATGGCCCGTGATTCATCCAGCACCCCGATTTTCGCGGCGGCCTTAATCATGGCAAACTCCCCGCTCACCTGATAGGCGGCAACCGGCGTATGAAAATGTCGCTTGACCTCCGCGATAATATCCAGGTAGGGGAGCGCCGGCTTGACCATGATGATATCGGCCCCTTCCTCGATATCCAGCGCGACCTCCCGCAACGCCTCTTGCCGATTGGCCGGGTCCATCTGATAGCTCTTCCGGTCCCCAAATTGCGGGGAGGATTGCGCCGCGTCCCGAAAGGGGGCATAAAAACAGGAGGCATATTTCACTGCGTAAGAGAGGATCGGCGTCTCGTGATATCCATGGGTGTCCAGGGTTTTGCGAATCGCCCCCACACGTCCGTCCATCATGTCGGAAGGGGCAACCATATCCGCGCCGGCCTGGGCGTGCGTAAGCGCCATCCTGGAGAGCACCTCCAGGGTCTCATCGTTCAAGATTTTCCCCTCTTTGACCAGGCCGCAGTGTCCCTGCGAGGTGTACTCATCAATGCAGACGTCGGTCATGACAAGCATGTCGGGGAGTTTATCTTTTACGGCTCGGACGGCCTGCTGCACGATGCCATGGGGATCGACCGCCTCCGAACCGTATTCATCCTTGATCCTTGGGATACCAAAGAGAATGACGGCCGGAATGCCGAGTTGATGGGCCTCCGTCGCCTCTTTGATCAGCTCCGGGATGGAAAGCCGATACTGGCCGGGCATCGAGGCAATCTCTTGTCGCCCCTTTTCATGGGTGACAAAGAGGGGCAAGATGAAATGCCCCACGGAAAGCTCGGTTTCCGACACGAGCCTTCGGAGCGCTGGATTTTGCCGTAATCTTCTGGGCCGTTGCAGTGGAAATGCCATGAGTTCCTCTTAAGTGGATTGTCCCGGCGAGTGACCAAAATAATCCGCAATCGCCTCGGCGAGGGCCGGGAAGGTAGACTCTTTTGGAATGACGGCGACCTTGAGGCCGAAATCACCCGCTGTTTTCGCGGTAATCGGGCCGATGCAGGCGATCGGGGAGGAGGTCAGTCGCTCTTTCCCGACGATCTCCATAAAATTGTTGAGGGTCGAGGAACTCCCAAACGTGACCATATCAATCCGGCTGCCACCCAGGAGCGCCTCAATTTCCTGCGCGGTATATCTGGGTTTCACCGCCTCGTAGGCGACGACGACATCGATCACCCCCCCCCTTCTTTGAATCTCCTCCGGCAGGAGCCCTCTCGCCTCTTTGGCCCGAGGAAGGAGGAACCGCTTTCCAGCAATCCCCTTGTTGGCTAAGGCCGAGACGATCCCCTCCGCCTGAAATTCGTCGGGGATGAGATCGACCCGAATCCCCCAGGTTTCAATCTCCTTGGCCGTGCGCGGCCCCATCGCGGTGATTTCGAGGCCCTTGAGGATGCGAAGATCGAGACCCCGCGTCTTCACCCGTTCGCGAAAGAAGCGGACGCCATTGGCGGAAGTGAAAATCAGTCCGTCGTACGATTCAATCTGATCGATCGCACGATCGAGCGTGTCCCAGTTTGCGGGGGGGACAATTTTAAGGGTGGAAAACGAAACCGTCTGGGCCCCCAGGGTTTCAAGAAGATCGGAAAATTCTTCCGCCTGCTCTTCCGCGCGGGTCACCAAAATACGTCGCCCGAACAGGGGGCGCGATTCAAACCAGCCGAGCTGTCCCCGGAGCGAGACCACCTCCCCGACCACGATGACTGCGGGCGGTTTCATCCCTGCGGCGGCGGCCTTTTCCGGGAGGTTATCCAACTGTCCCACCAGTGTCCTTTGATGCGGGTGGGTTCCCCATTGAATCAGGGCGATCGGGGTGCTGGGACTTTTGCCGGAACGGATGAGCTGCTCTGTGATGGCCGAGAGATTTCCCATCGCCATCAGGAAAACGAGCGTATCGGCTCCCGTGGCAAGCCTTTTCAAATCAATGGCGTTGCCCTCTTTCTCCGGGTCTTCATGGCCGGTGACCAGCAAAACGCTCGATGCGATCTCGCGATGGGTGAGTGGAATCCCTGCGTAGGCGGGGCAGGAAATCGCGGAGGTGACCCCCGGAACGACTTCAAACGGGATGCCGGCGGCGACCAGGGCCTCCACCTCTTCCCCCCCTCGCCCAAAAATGAACGGATCCCCCCCCTTGAGGCGGACCACCCGTTTTCCTGCGGAGGCGGCCGAGATCATCATCTGATTGATCTCGGCTTGATGCAAAGGGCTCCGTGCCCCCCCCTTTTTTCCGACATAAATTTTTTCTGCTTCGGCGCGCGCGGACTGAAGCAATTTTGGATTGGCCAGGTAGTCATAAATAATGGTATCGGCCTCTTCGAGAAGCTCTTTCCCCCGAAGGGTGATTAGTTTTGGATCTCCGGGGCCGGCCCCCACCAGGGCCACCCTCCCCGCCGCAAGTTGCCTCATCAATGGTTTTCCCCGTAGAGGGCGGCCAGTATTTTATCGGCCCCCTGGGACAAAAGCAATTCAGCGACATGACGCCCCAGGGCAACGGCGTCCTCTCCCGATTCAGAGACCCGAATCACCTGCTTGCCATCCAGGCTTGCCACGAGCCCTGTGAGGAGGATCTTCTCCCTCTCAAGGGTTGCAAATCCGGCGATCGGAACCTGACACCCCCCCTCAAGGCGTAAGAGCATGGCCCGCTCGGCTGAAACCGCCCGGGCCGTGTCGGGATCATTCAGCGTGGCCAGACAGGAATTGACCGCCATGTTGTCACGGCGGCATTCAATGCCCAATGCCCCCTGACCGACGGCGGGCAGGCTGATATGATGGGGAAGGTATTCTGTAATCTGATCGTCCCAGCCCATCCGGTGGAGACCGGCTGCGGCAAGAATAATGGCATCGAACGCCCCCGTCTTTAATTTTTCGAGGCGGGTGTCGAGGTTCCCTCGGAGGGGGATGAATTTTAGATCGGGACGCTGGGCAAGGATCTGGGCCTGCCGACGCAGTGAGCTGGTTCCAATTTTGGCAGCCACAGGGAGCGCCATGAATCGCATCCCGTGTCGGCTGATAAGCGCGTCAGCCGGATTTTCGCGTTTTGTGATGGCGGCAAGATGAAGAGACTCCGGAATCTGCCCCGGCATATCTTTCATGCTATGGACGGCAAAGTCGATCTCCCCCCGGATCAACGCCTCTTCGATCTCTTTGACAAAGAGCCCCTTGCCCCCCACTTTGGCGAGGGGGACATCGAGGATTTTATCGCCCAGCGTCTTGATTTTGAGGATTTCAGAGGCAACGCCCTGTTTTTGAAGTTCCTGCTGGACCCACTCGGCCTGCCAGAGGGCCAGTCGGCTTGCCCTGCTCCCAATTTTTAACGCGTGCATGGTCTGACTCAATAAGAACGGTTGGCCATTTTACCACAGTGCCCGCTTGTCGCGTTTAGCGGGTGGGGGAGTCAAGCAGTCCCAGCGTGGTGAGTTTGCTTTTCAGGATCGCAGGATCGGTGTAGTGAATCGCCGTAATGCCAAGCTGCGTCGCGGCGTTCACATACTCTGGAATATCGTCAACGTAAACGACCGGGGCGCAATTTCCGGCGAGATTCAGCGCGTGTTGATAAATCCGCGGATCGGGCTTTCTTAAACCCACCTCGTGAGAGAAGACCAGATGGTCAAACGGTTCAAGGACATTAAAATGGCTTTTGACATAGTCAATATGCCAGGCGTTGCTGTTCGACAAAAGAAGGAGCGTCACTTTTCCCCGGAGGGCATTAATCATCTCGATGACGGGCCAATTCTCCCAAAAGATATTGCACCAGATCTCCTTTAACTGCTCGGTAGGCAATTTGGCGTGAAGCAAGGGGAAGCATTCCCGGATAAATTCCGCAGGTTGAATCTGTCCGGTTTCAAGGGGAGAATGTCTTTTGGGTTCAATGAGCGTCTGATGGATCGTCTCCTCGTCGAGGCCATAGGCCTGGGAGAGTTTTTTTGTCATTCGACGATAATCAAAAAGCAGAATGACGTTACCCAGATCAAAGATGACGGCAGGCGATTTCATGAGGTCGGATTAGACGGGAAGCGCGCCTTAAGAAGTCAAGAAACTAACGAGGGGGCATGGTCGACCCATGAAAAGGTCTCATTCCCGGATCCGCAGAATCCGCGATGATGTCCTGATCCTCCTGTCTTTAAACAAAGTCAATAAGGCATGCCAGGCACCTGTTCCAGGCACAGTTCGCAATTTGATACGGGGCCTTGAGTTTCACAGAGAATCTCTGTAGCCTGCACAATGCCCTTAAGAGCAAGACAAAAAAAGGAAAACAGGTTGCCATAATGTTGTGTAAGGAAAAATAATGGAAAAAAAGTATGCGAATCCTCCGATTATTGAAGCTGCTTGTGAATTTCGATTCTCACCGGATTCTAAATGGGATCTTGCAATCCCAGGATTGCTTTATGAGAAGGTTCGTTTGGAGTTTCCGACCAGAAAGCAACACCTTATTCAGGAAGTGGATGTTGTGCAACTTCCAGAAGGACTACAGCCGCAGAATATTCGTATAGAACCACGCATTTTGTTTCTAAGTGAAGATGAAAAAACTTTTATCCAAATAGGGCAGAATTTTTTGGCCTTGAATTGCTTAAAACCTTATCCCACTTGGGACGCATTTAGACCAAAAATACGGGACGTTTACGCGGCATTAACGAGCATCGTTGAGGTCAAAGGGTTACAAAGAATTGGGTTACGGTACATCAATCGGATTGAGGTTGCCAGTCCATCCGTCAAATTGGAGAATTACTTTGAGTTCCGTCCATTTTTAGGCCAGAGGCTACCACAGGCAATGACGGCACATACGATGGGGTGCGCGTTCCCGTTCTTGGATGGAAGGGATTCTTGTAATGTTCAGCTAATAAATGCGGTGCCGGAGAAACCTGGCATGGGGGCGTTTCTTTTGGATATTGATTATTTTCTTGCCCAACCGCAAACAATTTCAGCAAGTAACGCGTTAGAATGGGTGGAAGAGGCGCATGAACAAGTAGAGAATATTTTCGAGGGGTGCATAACAGAAGACTTGAGAAAGCTTTTTCAGGAGGTAAAATAGGTGTCTATCAAGACCGCTACCCGTTCTATAACACGAGACATTGCAAGTGATACTCAACAGGCGGAATTATTTAAATTCTTATCAATATGGGAACAAGGCTGGTCTAAGCTGCCAGGCCAAAACACGACTGCTCTAACCTCTCAAATCGAAACGGCGTTGACCTCAATTTCGTCAAAAAAAATAATAATTCCACAGAGCAATAAAGTGCGCGAATATCTGCTCCGCTTTCCAGATATGATTCATCTCACCCCTTTTGTCTGTGAAATGGTTTGGGAGCGGTTTCGGAGTTCCGCACAATTATCAGTAGAGGTGTACCAGGATCCAGAAATTGAGGACGAGCACATTATTATTTATGTTCGGCAGGCAAATTACGATGTGGACATTATGGACACAATTGAAAAGATTCATGCAACGTACAAATCGAAGCTTACGGGCAAATCAGGCTGGTTGCTTGTGACGACCGATTTTCGTCCTCCCCAGTAAAAAATTATGGTCTTTGATTGGCGAGAGTATCTTAATTTAGCCAGATTCCTGAGTGGCAATGCGGAAATGAATTTTGCTCCAGAGGCGGCCTTTCGATCTGCTATGAGCAGAGCCTATTATGCAGCCTTTTGCCACGCAAGGAACTATGCCCGTTATCACCAGGGATTTGTTCCTACGCACACAGCCAAGGATCACACGCGTGTCAGAGAATATTTTCAGAAGCTGGAGATGAATGAAATCGCTACACGACTCGACTCATTGAGGAAATGGCGAAATAACAGCGATTATGACGATACGGTTTCTAATATTTCAATTATGCTTTCATCAGCCATTAAAGAAGCCGAAAAAGTCGTAAATGGGCTGGCATAGTAGTGCGACCGACCCATTTCTTTGTAAGGGGTAGAGTGGAACAGGGTCTATAGTTGGTTTTGGAAGTGGTGACACCTCCCCCGAGATGAGATAGAATCGCGTCGTGGTGGGGGTGTGGCTTATGGGGTCCGTCCCTTCCTTCTAAAGCATGCCAGGCACCGGTCACTATTCCCATATCATTTGTCCTGATGACGCAAGACTTCATCTAAAAGCCTTTCAATTTAGTCCCTTGCTGGAGATTTCAAGTCGGGCGTCTCCAGGGCCTTTCGCAAAGACTTCTCCTCCTCGGTATAGCGGCCCAATTCCTTCTTGGCTCTGCCGATACCCCAGTAGTTGCCGAAATACTCGGGGCATTCAGGCTGCGCTTGCAAGAAGGCATGCCAGGCACCAGTCATTACGCGGGAGGTTGTATTGAAATTAGCCAAAAAAGAAAAGATACATCTCGCCGAGGGGTTCTACCGCAAGAGCGCACTTTATAACGCAGACGAGGCCTTTATAACCAATACGGGTTTTGAGTTAATGCCGCTCACGCAAGTGGATCAAAAGAAGATCGGCACGGGCCGACCAGGGCCAGTCACAAAAAGGCTACATAAACTATTTGGCACTTTGAAAATTTGAGTACCTAACGCATAGGAGGGGATTATTTATCCACTCAAAATTTCAAAGCGCTTCAACGGCCCTCGTAGCCCCTCTTGAATACAATGTCTCCATAGTAGGCTACGGCCGCATCGCCGGTATTATCTGTATCGGTCATAATGGCCACGCCATTGACGATAGGGGGGGGCTCCCCAAAGGCGGTTTTGTAGTCCTCGTAAAGATTGCGCTCCTCGGAAACCCACTGACCCACCTTTTCCGGGCCGCTCTCCACCACGACCATCTTCACAAAATCGGTATAGGCATTCGCAATGATTGTCCCTTTAGGGGTCTTGCTGTCCCAGATATAGTTCATGGCCGCCCTCGGGATCTCGCCAATGAGGAGCCGAGCGGCGATGTATTTGGCCTTTTTTATAAAACCTACTCTATTGGGGTCAT
>CAYRGU010000003.1:0-4037 GCA_964423845.1 uncultured Nitrospirota bacterium | reverse complement strand
TGAGTACAACTATTGGAAGCACAACCTACGGGACGATCCAAGAGGCCATTACGACGGGGAGAAACTATACAAAACCATCGTCCGGTTTTTAGGGCTCAATGAGGCGGTTGTTGCAACAATAGAAGAATGTCATGACTGTGAGAGGGGCATTGGAAGACCCGAACCGTGTCAACGAAAAAGGAGGAAAAGATGAAGATAACGATGAAAAGCAGGGGGGCGATGGGGGTAGTGGTTATGCTGATGTTGGCCTCACCTCTGTTCGCAGAGGATATCCCCAGCATGGACAAACTGGGTGAACGTCTTGAGAACAGAGGCGAGAGGCTGGAGCATCAAGCCGATCGGATGCAGGAGAGATCAGACGTTCTCCGGAAAAAAGGTCATAAACAGGCCGCAGACCGGTTGGAGAATGCTGGGGAGCGGCGCGAACGGCGAGGTGAGAGGCTGGAGCGTCAAGGCGATCGGATGCAAAACAAGGCGAATCGGATGCGCAATAAATAAATGAACCGGTTACGATCTGCCATGCCATCCCATCGAAAGCGTACCTCATCGTGTTTCCCTCTCGCCTTTAGGTAAGAGGGAAACACGATGACCCCCCTCCAGAGTCAATCCGACGAGGCACGGATGGCCTCCTATATCAAGCGGATTGCCACCGGCCCCCAGATGAGTAAGGATTTGAACCGTGACGAGGCCAGGGATGGGATGACGCTTATTTTAGAGGGGCGTGTTCACGAGGTTCAGGCCGCTGTTTTTTTGATCGCCTTGCGAATGAAACGGGAGACCGATGAGGAAAATCTGGGGGTGATGGAGGCGCTGCGAGGGGCAACGCGCTCGGCCGAGGCGAATGTGCCGGAGCTCCTTGATCTTGCCGATCCGTATGATGGATTTAACCGGCATCTTCCCGCCGCCCCTTTTCTTCCGGCGCTGCTTGCGGCCTGCGGACTCCCGGCCATTTCACATGGCTGCGAACAGATGGGGCCAAAATATGGCGTGACACACCGTCAGATATTATCTGCGGCTGGGGCTCGGGTTGATTTGACCCCAGAAGAGGCGGCCCAGCGGGTTTCTTCCCCGAATGTCGGGTGGGCCTATATCGATCAGGCGTCGTCTTGTCCGGGGCTTCACCGATTGATTGAACTAAGAAGGCTCATGGTCAAACGCCCCTTGCTCTCGACGTTAGAAAAGTTATGCGGACCGGTTCGAGCGACCGGTAAAAATGATCTGCTGGTGGGATATGTCCACAAGGGATATGAACAGCTCTTGGCCTTGGCGGCCCGTCATGTTGGATATGACACGTCAATGATTATTCGGGGCGTCGAGGGAGGGGTTATCCCTTCCATCAGTAAGCCGATGGACTGTATTCTCTACCGGGAAGGTGGGGAAACGAAAACAGTGCGCTGGGACCCAAAAGAAGCAGGGGTTGAATCATCCCTTCGGGCTGTCCCGCTCCCCTCCTCCCCGCAGGGCCCGCGGCCCTCGCAGACTGGTTTTGCGTTAGATGGGGAGGAGTCCGATGGGGAGGGCCTCCCCGTTTTACGCCTTGCCGAGGAGGCTGCCTTGGCGGGCCTCGCGGCGCTGTCCGGAACACCCGGCCCAACACGGGATTCTCTTGTTTACATGGCCTCGGCCGTTCTTTACTCCCTCGGACGGTTTGACTCGATCAGCGCGGCGGCCTCCCTGGTCCGCTTAAAATTAGACGCCCGTTCCGCCGAGGAACATTTTAGACGGGGATCCTGACCGGATGGGTGTTTCGTCCTCCTTGCACTATGAGGCGTCAGGCGAGGGGCCACCGCTTCTTCTGCTTCATGGCCTTTTTGACTCGCTCAACACCTGGCGATCGATTCGAGGCCCCCTGTCCAATCGATTCAAGGTCTATGCCGTGGACCTTCCCTGTTTTGGAAAAACCGTCTTGCCGGAGATGTGGGGAAATAGCCTGTCCAGCATGATGGATGCCGTCATCGCGTTCCTGGATGATCAAAAGATTGCCCAAATTACGCTGGTGGGAAGTTCCATGGGCGGCAGCCTGGCGCTTGGCCTGGCCGGAAAATATCCCGATCGGGTTCAGCGGCTTGTCCTCCTGAATCCCTACGCGCTTCCTGTCCTTCCCGTTGCCGTGGTGGTTACCCAAATGTTTTGGGGTCGGATCCTCCCGTATCTGATGGGATCAGGCGTTTTGACCTGGCTGACCCGGATCATTTATGGCCGCTCTATTTATGATCCGGACGGGCTGACAGACGCGATGGTTGAAGAGGCGGCCCAGCCATTTTTAACGCTTCAAGGGCGTAAGAATATGGTCCGGTTCTTAAGCGGGATTGCACTCGATGAAATGAAAGCGATTGATGCGGCCATTCCAACCCTTCGTCCCCCCTCGCTCATTATCTGGGGTCAGAATGACCGCTGGTTAGCCCCGGCCCATTTATACCGGCTTCAAAGTCTCCTTCGAGGCGTCAAGATCGTTCGGTTCTCCTGCTGCGGGCACCTTCCGCAGATTGACTATCCCGATGAAACGGCTAAAGCAATCATTTCATTTCTAACAGGTTCCTGAATTTTTCAACAGACTGCTCAAGGCAAAAAGTGATTAAAATGTTTTCAGCGCGGACCGCCTCCTTCCAGAAAGAGATCAATCCCCTCTATCAGGCGTTGGCCAGAAAAAAGGCCGCAGGTGAAAAGGTCATCGACCTGATCTGCGGAAACGACTTTTTTTATCCACCCGATCTGTTGGAAGCGGCCCTGCGGGAGGGGAAGAAACAGGGGGGGCCTTATCGTCCGGACCCCTTGGGACAACCTGTCGCCCGGGAGGCGATTCACCAATATTATCTGGATGCTGGACTGACGATTCCCCCCGATCAGATTGTCATCACCCCCGGCACCAGCCTCTCTTATAGCGACCTCTTTCACCTTTTGGCGGACCCGGGAGATGAGATCCTTTCCCCCTCCCCCGGCTATCCCCTGTTTGACACAATTGCCGACCTTTGCGGCATTCGGATGGTTCCGTATCTCATCCGGGAGCAGAAGCGCTGGGCCATCGACCTGAACCATCTTGAAGCAGGGGTGACCGATAAGACGCGGGCAATGATCGTCATCTCCCCTCACAACCCGACCGGTTCCGTCGCCAGCGAGGAAGAGATTCAGGGGATCGATGATATTGCGGGGCGGCATCATCTGCCTGTCATTTTTGACGAGGTCTTTGGTGAGTTTTTATTTTCACAATCCTCCCTGCCGCGATCCTTCGTAAAGGCCCCCCTGGTGGTAAGGCTCAACGGTTTTTCAAAGATGTTTGCCTTGCCTGGGATGAAGATCGGATGGATGGCCCTCTCTGGAGAGGTCCCCCTCGTCGAAGAGGCCCTGACGCGGCTTGCGGGAATCTCCGATACCTTTTTGCCAGTGAACGAAATGGCCCAATGGGCCACGCCCGCCCTCTTTCAAAATGGGAAGGGGTTTTTATCGCGATATGTCTTTGATGTCAAAGCGCGGCGCGAACAAACCCTCAAAATTTTAGATGGAATTTCTTCTGTTTCCTATCTCCCTCCGGAGGGGGGATTTTATCTCACCGTTCGGATCAACGACTCGAAGGCAAACGACGAAAAGGTTGCCCTTGATTTATTACAAGAGAGGAATGTCCTGGTTCATCCCGGATTTTTATACGAGTTGAATGACCCGCATTTTGTCATGAACTACGCAAAAGAGGGGGCACGGCTGGAGGTGGGTCTGCAAGCGATCGCCCGGCATTTTGGTTATCCCGGATTGTGCCCCCCCGAACAGATGCCAAGGCCAGGGGGCTCGTCATAACGACACGGTTAACCCGGCATCCGCCAGAAACCATTCACCTCTGAAACCGCCCGATCGGCCAATCGGGTTGAACCCAGATTACGCATTAGGGAAAATAGCGGGTATCGTTCTTAAATCCTCCCCTTAGCAAGGGGAGACAGGAGGGGTTATTCAAGGGCATTCAATAAATAGGCCCAAAAATGAAGAGAAAAATACTAATAACCTCCCCTACCCCTCCTTGTTAAGGAGGGGATTTAAGTCTACATGGGCGT
>CAYRGU010000002.1:0-7033 GCA_964423845.1 uncultured Nitrospirota bacterium | reverse complement strand
TTTATTGCGGGTGCGCCCAGAGGGACTCGAACCCCCGACCCCTTGGTTCGAAGCCAAGTGCTCTATCCATCTGAGCTATGGGCGCGATAATGATCTATCGCGGGGTGTCTCCAAGTTTTAAAGAGGAAGCGCTACAGAGCGGCGCCCCTCCTTAATGGAGGGTTGCCTCAAGGTCTTCCCTTTCTCCATCTTTTTTCTGGTGCCAAGTAGTGGCAAGTACTGGGGTGAGTGACGGGGATCGAACCCGCAGCCACCGGTGCCACAGACCAGTGCTCTACCATTGAGCTACACTCACCGTCAAAGCCCCCTCATCGTCAAAATGATAAAGGGCGGGCATTGTATAAGTTTTAGGTATAATGTGACAAGTGAAATTTTATCTGGGCGGATTAGGGGTCGGAGGGCGGATCACACCCATGGCACTTTTGGACGCCCTTTATGGGTTGTTTCCACGGAATGTCATGACCGGTTGAATCCGGGGGAGGATTGATGCGTGTATTTTTAACCGGGGGCACCGGGTTGATTGGCCGGGCCCTGCTTTCCCGGTTGATTGAAAATGGGATGGAGGTTCACCTCCTGGTTCGTGGGGAGTCTCCCCTCGCAGGTCTGGCACACCCAAGGGTCTCGATTTTTCGAGGGGGGCTTGCGGATGTTGCCCTCCTGCGCCAGGGGATGCGGGGGTGTGACTGGGTGTTTCATCTGGCCGCACAGGTGGGGGTCTCTCCGGCCGCTTCCGACCTGTTTGATCGGACCAATGTCGAAGGAACACGCAATGTTCTCCATGCGGCCCAGTGGGAAGGAATCAAGCGGGTGATTTATACCTCGACGGTGATGGTGATGGGGCCGACGAGGGGGCTGCCCGCAGATGAAAAGACGTCTCGCATCGCTCCCTATTTTACCGAGTATGAGCGATCGAAGGCGCTCGCGGAGGCCGAGGTGAGCGGGGCGGTGGCGCGTGGGTTGCCGGGGGTCATCGTTTCGCCGGCATTTGTCTATGGCCCGACGGAGGTACTCAAACGCCACTCATTGAATCGCGTTCTTTATGAGGCATTCAGGCGAGAGATCATGGTCCTTCCGGGGGATGGCGGCATGCGGATCAATGCGGTTTACGTGGAGGATGTGGCGGCTGGGCATCTTTTGGCGGCGGAACATGGAAAGATTGGAGAGCGCTATATCCTGGGAGGGGAAAATATCACACTTGAGCAACTCTTCCGACAGGTTGCGACAATCTCCGGGAAGCGCTTGGCCCTCCTGCATTGTCCGTTATGGGGGTTACGGATCGGTTGTGCGATAGAACAGGTCATGGCCCGTGTTCAGAAGCGTGCCCCAAAGCTCCTTCCAAAATATGTTGGTGTTTTGGAGCAGGACTGGATCTATTCCTCCGACAAGGCGATCGCGCAGTTGGGCTATGCCCCTCGGCCACTCTCCGAAGGGCTGCATCGGACCCTTGCCTGGTTGCGGGAAGGGCGGTTTGTGCTTTAGGGCACCTCTAAAAACCTACTGCGCGGCCCGATTGCTGCGTTGCGCGGTACTCGTAATCCTCATGTACAAACACGGACACTGCGGTTCCTGTGTTCCGTGCGCCTTGCAATCAGACCGCTCGCTACGGTTTTTAGAGGTACCCTTTAGGGAGATAATTTTTTAAGGCTGATCTTCGTCTCCCTGATGACCTTGAACCGCTCAAAGAGGGAGAGCCGGATCGGATGCTCCAGCACCTCAAAGGGGTGGGCCGCAATACGGTCAATCAGGGCAACATAGACATTGCGCATCAGGGCCACCGCAAGCTGGGAATCTTTGTCCACCATTTGAACGAGTGGAAGGGCCCGATTGAAGTATTCCCGAATACGCGTCAATTGGAACGTCATCAGCCGGAGGAATGCCTCATTCTTGACCCGGTTTTTAAGATCGGTTTCGCAAGAGCCGGACTCTCGAATTTCATCGAGAGGCAAATAGATCCTGCCGCGCGTGAGGTCCTCTCCCACGTCTCGAACGATATTCGTCAATTGTAGCCCCAGGGCGAGGGACTCCCCATGGAGGAGGCCTTGGGAACTGCCGCACCCGAATATGGGTAATGACAGGTCCCGGATCGTGGTGGCCACCCGGTTGCAGTAAACCAGCAGGGCCTTGAAGGTTGGGTATCGGTTATAGTGCAGATCCATCCGGCATCCTTCAATGAGGCCCAGAAATCCCTCTTTCGGAATGGGATATCTCAAAATGGCGTCCGCAAGGGCAATCGTGATCGGATGACGCGGTTTCTGTTGATAGCACCGAGTCAGTTCCTCCTCCCATGTTTTCAAGAGGCTGTCTAACGGTTGTTTCTGTATCTCATCCACGATGTCATCGGTATAGCGACAGAAGGCATACACCGCGTAGATCGCCTCCCTTTTTACAGGGGGAAGAAAGTGGAATCCCACGGAAAAATGGGGCCCGTACTTGCGGGTAAGCCGTCTGCAATAGGCGTAAGCGGCGGACGTTCTCATCAGGACACCTCCATTTGGATGGGGGGTGAAGTGGGAAGGGTCTTCTTGCGGCACCAGTGGGTCAGCAGGGGATGGACGCAGCGTCTCCTGGTTTGCCAGGCCCATTTAATGAACGGGAGGAGGAGCCGTTTCCAGAGGGTGGGAAGGTGCAGGCGATGAAGGTACGTCTGTACGTCTCCCTGCCCAGCCCGCTTGATAAAGGCTGACAGACCACGGTCCCCTCCCCATTCGTACAGAAACCGGTTAACGACGCTGATTTCCTGGGCCTGTCCCAAGGCGCTTTTCCAGAGGGGATCGTACGCCTTCTTCTCGAGGATACTCTGTGCGGCCAGATAGCCTGTGGTGAGGGCATAGCGGAGTCCCAGCCCAAAAAGATAGTCCTGAAAGCCGCCTGCCTCGCCCACGAAAAGAGAAGCGTCCCGAGTGGCCGAGGCCTTCAATTGAAAACTCATAAACGAGTAGCCGGTGGTTGCCTCCTGGGGCGCGAAGGGGAGGATCTCCTGAAATCTTTTCAGGGAGTGGTCAAAATAATCATTGATGTGATTGAAGTCCTTTGTGATGGCACAGCCGAAAGTCGCCGCGCCATCCAGGACAAAGAGATAGGCATAGCCGCCCGGTGCCCGTTTTGTGTCAAAAAGTACCGATACGGTATCTGGCAGGGAGGTGGAAAAGGTCATTTGTTTGGCCAGGCCATCGGGAGACGTGGGACCGGTGGCGATGATATCGGCTTGCCGAATCCGCTGGTGGTAATGGACCTTCACGCCGGCCTGAATCGCCTGGGCTAAAAGCCCTTGATCCAGCGTGGCGCCCTGGGGGCCACGGCGGATAAAATAGCCAAACGGTTTGGCACTCTGGATCTTCTGCGGGCGAAGGCGATAGTCGAAAAAAATGGCCTTTTGGACCGGTTTGAAAAAGAAGTTGGTTGAGATCCCATAGCGTTGGAGGGTCTCGGTGACCTCTTCCTCGGCGCTGATATTTTCGATGACCTGAAAATCGCCGATGAATCGCGCGCCCACATGACCCCGTCCCTCAAAGACTTCAACGGGACAGCCAGCCCTGGATAAAACAATGGCGGCGGCCAGGCCGGAAGGGCCTGCACCGGAAATCTTGATCGGCTTCATCATTTTTCGAGGATTGCGCCGAGGATGGATTACGCCTTATGGCATCGGCTTTACGCGGCGGGATTCTATAGCATATAATCGCGCACTGTCAACGAGGGGAAAAGGGGCCCATGGACAATCGTTTTTTATCGCCCGAGCCGGTGGTTATTTTAGAGAAAGCGTTTATTCACCCGTTTCGCAATTTTGTCGCCACCGCCAAGACCTGCTATTCCGGCAAGGGGGTGGTCCGGGATGAGGAAATCCTGGAAGGGTATGATTCGCTGGCTTTGAGCATCTATCAGGCGGGGCATCATACCACGCTGCAACATGCCCATTTCCAGTTTATCGTGACCAACGTTTCGCGTCAGTTTATCTGGTCTTTTTTACACAGCCATCCCTTTTACAACTCGGAACAGGTCAGCCAGCGTTATGTGGCCGTCAAGTCGGATCACTTCGCGATCCCTCCGCTTTCAGGGGAGGCGCTTACCCTCTACACGACCGGGGTGGAAGCGCAGATGGTGGCTTATCGCAAGCTGAATGAAATGCTTGCCCCGCTGGTGGACGCGGAATGGGGGCGCCGTTTTCCTCGAAAACGGAGGAATTTCGAACGGGACGTGAAGAAAAAAAGTCAGGAGATTGCCCGGTATGTCGTCCCGATCGGCGCGTTTGCCTACCTTTATCACACGATCTCGGGGATCACGCTCCTTCGCTATTGGCGGCTTTGCCAGCAGTTTGATGCCCCGCTGGAGCAGCGAATCGTGGTGGGTAAAATGGTGGCGGCGCTCCTTGCGGTGGACCCAGAGTACGAGAAGATCCTTGAGGCGCCACTTGAGCCTGCGGCGATGCCGGAGGCCCAGTTTTATCAGGCGCATCCTGAACTGGGGGAAGGCCGCTTTACGGAACATTTTTTGTCCGAGTTTGACCAATCGTTGGAGGGGCGCGTTTCGAAGCTGATTGACTATAAAGTGAACCAGGAGGCGGTCTTGGCCGCATCGGTCCGAGAGGTGCTGGGTGTGCCGAGATCGTTTCTGGATGATACGTCGGCCATTCACCTGGCGCTCAATCCCGGGAAGAATCGCTTGCTGGGAGAGTCGTTGAATGTCACCACGCACGCAAAGATCAGCCGGGCCCTCTTTCATGCGGCGTATAGCTTTCGCAAGAAACTTTCCCACACCGCCGATTCGCAGGATCAGCGGCATCGGATGACGCCAGGCTCGCGGCCGATCCTCTCTGCGCATTTGACGGACCAGCCTGATTATCTGACGCCCATGCTGATCAAAATGGATCCGGGCATTGAAAAATACTATGACGCGGTGATGGAGAAAAGCTGGGGGTGTTTTGCCAGGTTGCGGCGCCTGGGGGTGCCGGTGGAATACGCAGCGTATCTTTTGCCAAATGCCCTGGCGATCCGATTTACGGAGTCGGCCGATCTTTTAAACCTGCGCCACAAACATGCAATGCGGCTTTGCTATAACGCCCAGGAGGAAATCTGGCGGGCCTCGCTCGATGAGGCGGAGCAAATCAAGGCGGTGAACCCGACCATTGGCGGGTACCTCTTGCCACCCTGTACCTTGCGTGAGATGGCCCATATTCGGCCGATCTGCTCGGAGGGAGAGCGCTACTGCGGTGTGAAGGTTTGGCGGTTACCACTCTCTGAATATCAGAGGGTCATTTAGGGGGAGTTGATGATGGGGAAGAAGGCGGTTTCTTTGATGTCGGGTGGGCTGGACAGCACCCTCGCGACAAAACTGATTTTAGATCAGGGGATCGAGATTCAGGGGCTCTATCTTGAGGGGCCTTTTGGATGTCATACCGAGGTGAAGAAAGTGGCTGAACATCTGGGGGTTCCCCTGCGGATTGTGGAAAAGGGGATGGATTATGTTGATCTGATCCGATCCCCCAAATATGGCTACGGGAAAAACATGAACCCCTGTGTCGATTGCCGGATCTACATGTTTATCGCGGCGCATAAAGTCATGGAGGAGGTCGGCGCTGACTTCATTATTACGGGGGAGGTGGTGGGACAACGGCCGATGTCACAGCGTCGGGACGCCATGGATGTCATTGATCGTGACAGTGAGATGGAGGGGTTGGTTTTGAGGCCGCTTTCCGCGAGGAATCTCCCGCCAACCCGTCCGGAGTTGGAGGGGTGGGTGGATCGGGACAAGCTGCTTGATATTTCGGGCCGTTCCCGGTCGCTTCAGCTTGAGTTGGCTGAAACCCTTCAGCTCAAGGCCTACAGCGCGCCTGCGGGGGGATGTCTTTTGACCGATGCGAATTTTTCGGGGAGGCTTGCCACCTTTTTCTCGACAAAGCAAAACCCAACGATGGTCGAAGTGCGGCTGCTTCGTCTCGGTCGTCATTTTGATCTTTCAGGGGGCGGGCATCTGATTCTGGGGAGGAATCAGGAGGAAAATGAAAAACTTTGGGAAGAATCAAAAGAAGAGGTTTCAGCAGGTAACATGGTTTTTTTTCAGCCCTGTTTCTCTGGTCCTTCGGCGGTACTGTCTGGGGAGGTCGCATCTTTTGAAGAGACGGGACGGTTGATCTATCGATATGGAAAGAAGGAGAAAGAGCGCAGGATTGAGGTCCGATGGAAAGAGGAAGTGACCGAGATTTTTGCCCCTTTCGAGGGGTCCAGCATGGCATTGCCAATGGCTCCTTAAGGACAGCGATCTGCTCGGGTGTTTTCTAATGATCTTTCAGTCATTTCCAGTGGGGCCATTTCGTTGCAATTGCATGATCCTGGGGTGCGAAGCAACGAAAATGGCGATTGTGGTTGATCCGGGGGATGCTGCGGATCAAATCCTGGATGCCCTGGCCGCCCAGCAACTCAAGACCGTTTATCTTTTGCACACCCATGCCCATATTGACCATATTGGGGCGACTGCGGCGGTTCGAGGGAAGACAGGGGCCTGTGTTGCGCTTCATGAAGAGGATCTGTTTTTGTGTGAAAATTTAAGCCTTCAGGCCTCGGTTCTGGGGCTTCCAACCCCGCCCACTCCGCTGGTTGACAAATATATCAAAGAGGGAGATTCATTCCCGTTTGGCGGGCATCAGGTTGAGGCGCTTCATACGCCGGGACATACCCCTGGCAGTGTCAGTTTTTTTGTCGAGGGTCTGGGGCTTTTAACGGGGGATACGCTCTTCTCGGGGAGTATCGGGCGAACCGACCTATGGGGCGGATCGTATTCGACGATTGTGCAGTCTATCCAAAAACGGCTGCTTGGCTTCCCTGATGAAACAACCGTTTATCCGGGGCATGGCCCCAAAACAACCATTGGGCGTGAGAGACGGATGAATCCATTTTTGGTCTAAGGGTACCTCTAAAAACCGTAGCGAGCGGTCTGATTGCAAGGCGCACGGAACGCAGGAACCGCAGTGTACGTGTTTGTACATGAGGATTACGAGTACCGCGCAACGCAGCAATCGGGCCGCGCAGTAGGTTTTTAGAGG
>CAYRGU010000001.1:0-7750 GCA_964423845.1 uncultured Nitrospirota bacterium | reverse complement strand
GACCTCTAAAAACCTACTGCGCGGCCCGATTGCTGCGTTGCGCGGTACTCGTAATCCTCATGGACAAACACGTACACTGCGGTTCCTGCGTTCCGTGCGCCTTGCAATCAGACCGCTCGCTACGGTTTTTAGAGGTACCCCTGTGAGTAACCCCGCAGGGGATCTCCCGACATGCAACCCAGATTACGCATTAGAAAAAACAACCCCCATGCAGACTTAAATCCCCTCCTTTCGAAGGAGGGGCAGGGGAGGTGAGTGTTCTACTGAATGCCCTTCCGTAAACCCCTCCTACCCTCCCCTCGCAGGGGCCGCACCCCTCGCAGGGGTCGCACCCCTTGCCAAGGGGAGGATTTAAGAACGGTACCCGCCATTTCCCCTATTGCGTAATCTGGGTTCAATTGCCCGCTAATTGTAAAACTTTTCAAAGTGGATTGATTTTTTAGTCATCCCCTTTTCTAACAGGAAGGTGCGGACCTCTTTGATCATATCGCCATTCCCGCAAAGGGCAGCCTCTATATTTTCAACCGATTGAATCTGTTCTTTTAAATGGGGAATAACGCGGCCTTGCATCCCCTGCCATGTGGGGGAGGGTTGCGACAGGGTGACCCCGAAGCGAAAGGAGGGGGTCTCGGCGGCAAGCCGGGTGAACTCCTCCTGATAGTAGAGGTCCTCTTCATGTCGAAGGCCCCAGAGAAGTTGCATGGGGCGCTGGCTGCCGATGTGAAGCAGGTGAAGGATCATGGATCTGATCGGAACGATACCGGTCCCGGTTGCCACAAAGAGGAGTGATGTGGTGGCCTGATCATCAAGCGTAAAGTATCCCATCGGATAAAGGAACTGGATCTTGTCCCCCGGGCGGAGAGAATGAAGATAGGTGGAGCCCGGTCCGCTTTTCACCAGGTTGGCGCAAAGCTTAACCAAAGGGGTTTCTTCCGGGGAGGAGGCGATGGAGTAGGGCCGATTGTTCAGGCGGCTGACCCCTTCCTTCACTTCGGTGACCTCGATGGCGATATACTGGCCGGCCAGAAAATGGATTTCAGCCGGGTTGGTCAGTTTTAATGTAACTTCTTTGACATTATGGGTGAGAAGAGAGGTCTCAATGACCTCTGCGCTACACTTGGCGGGAGGCACCTTACTTCTTCACAAAAAAGTAGTTGTTATAGGCCTCGGATTGTTCGATACAGCTGGAGAGGGCGGGGCAGCTTTCGGGCGTGACGGATTTAATGAATTCAATGCCGGAGACAAACATATTCCGGATTGGGAGGCTCCATTTTACTGTCCCTTTCAAGGTCTCCAACATCTCCTGGCCCTCAAAAATGAAATAGGGCTTGATGGTATAGGTCGCCTCCTTATGCAGGAGGTCCCGGGTGTACAGCTCCAGACCCCCGCGGCTGATTCCCCCCACGCAGGCATCGTTGAACTGGCCTTCCGATGAAACAACATCTGCCACAGATTTAATCCCTACCCGTATATGCCGACGATGATCTCGCATGCGCGCCTCCCCAATTTTACGAAGTGGTTACAAATTTTTTGAGGGTGTTTCCTTTTGACTTCGATATTGATCGATCAAGACCCCTTCGCGCAGGCCATAGTCGCTCGCGACGACGGGATCATAGCCAAACTCTTCCATCACCGTCAATAGAATAAGCCCCCCCGCGATGAGGATCTCTTCCCGCCCTTTTTCAAGGCCGGGGAGGGTGCTTCTTTCGGACGATGTCATCGCCAGAAGCTGCGTCAGCCATTTCTCGACGGACCCTTTTGAAAGCGGATAGCCGTTGATTTTATCGGGTTGATAGGTTGCCAGCCTTTGATCCATTGCGGCGAGGGTGGTGAGGGTGCCGGCGCATCCCACGAAGCGGCAAGCGGTTGGAAAGGGGGGGGCGGTGGCGCGCAGGGTTTTATGAATCGCTTCTTTTGCTGCGGTGATCTCTGAAGGGGTGGGGGGATCGGAGTGAAGGTATTGCTCGGTGAGATGCACCCCCCCGATGGGGAGGCTGACAAGCGCTTGAACCCGATCCTCGTGGGCGAAGATCATCTCCGTGCTGCCGCCACCAATGTCAATGACGACCCAGGGGTCGCCCGTTTTTGGCAACAGAGACGCGACCCCGATGAAGGTGAGCCGCGCCTCTTCTTCCCCGGAGAGGACGGTGACGTTAAATCCGGTTTCACGGGTTACTGTTGCAAGAAATTCTGATTGATTGATCGCCTCGCGGACGGCACTGGTGGCAACGACAGATAAGGCGTCAACAGGATATTCAGACAGGGTGCGTCGAAAGTTCAGGAGAACCGCAACCCCTCGCAAAATGGCGTCAGTCTGCAGAAGGCACTCTTTGGAGAATCCCGCTCCCAACCGGGGAGAGGCTTGTTCTGACCAGATCGGGTTGATTCGCCCATCCTCCCCCATCTGCGCCACGAGGAGGCGGAAGGTGTTCGTCCCCAGCGTGATCACCGCGACAGGGTCCCGCGTCCGCCACGGCGCATCTTCTTGGGATGATTTTTCCGTGGGGAGCAACGCCGAAGGGAAAGTGGTCTCTTCTTCGGGGGTTGCGAACCCTTCGGGGGTTGCGAACCCTGTGAGGGCTGCGAACCCAGCAGGGGTTTCAAGATCGTGTATTTGAGCCATGACTTTCTGCGCTTGTTCACGCAGGAGGTCAATGCTATGGCAGGCCCGGTCTCGCTCTTCGTCGGTCATCCTGCAGGTCTCGTCGAAGTGGGCACGGGCCTGCTTTCCAAGAGAGAGGCAGGCCTGATCGATCTGCCGGTGAACGCGCTCCAACCGGCGATTTAAGCGAATCCGCTCGATACCCGTGAGCGAGTGGTGCGCCGTCAGCGCGGCGCCGGAACGCAATCGTTGGAGGCCGCGGAGCAGGTCCTCTTTCCACCGCCTTGGGAAAAATTCTTCAGCCATTTTACCCCTTTCGTAACTGTTCTAATTTTCCGGCCCATTTTTGTTCAAGATGGGTCCGCAACGCAAGACTTTCCGGATGCGTGAGATCCGGATCTGCTTCGATCCAGGCAAAGGCCTCTTCCCGTGCCGGATTAAGCAGTGCGGCGTCACGGATGAGATGGGCAATTTTTAATTCCGGGAGCCCGGATTGCCGCGTTCCCAGGAATTCACCGGGGCCCCGAATTTCAAGGTCGGCCTCGGCGATGACAAATCCGTTACCGCTTGTCACCATCGTTTCAAGGCGACGTCGTCCCTCCTGCGAGATGGGGAAACTGGCCATCATCAGGCAATACGATTTTTCAGCGCCTCGCCCGACACGCCCCCGGAGTTGGTGGAGTTGCGCCAGGCCGAACCGCTCGGCCTGTTCGATCATCATGACCGTGGCGTTGGGCACGTCAATCCCCACCTCGATGACCGTGGTGGCGACTAAAAGGTTAATTTCTTTGGCCTTGAAGGCGCGCATGATGGCCTCTTTTTCTTCCCGCTTCAGTCGCCCGTGGAGTAGCCCGATCGTTTGGTCGGGGAACACGGACTCCCGGAGGGTGGTGTAAATTTGGGTCGCAGCCGTGAAATCGACCTTCTCCGACGCTTCGATGAGCGGGCAGACGACATAGACTTGACGCCCTTTTCCTATCTCCTCGCGGATCCGCTGATAGGCCTGATCCCGTTGTTTCCCACGGAAAAGAAAGGTCTGTATGGGAGAGCGGCCTGGCGGCAGTTCATCAATGACAGAAACCGTCAAGTCGCCGTACAGCGTCAGGGCGAGTGTTCTGGGAATGGGGGTAGCCGTCATCACAAGGGTATCTGGAGAGACGCCTTTGTCCATCAGTCTGGCCCGCTGAAGCACGCCAAATTTATGTTGTTCGTCCACGACGACCAGCCCGAGCCGTGCAAACTTCACCTCTTCCTGAATCAGGGCATGCGTTCCGATGATCACGTCTACCTCGTGGGCTGCGATCTTCTTCAGCAGCTCTTCCCGTGCGGTTTTTTTCGTGTCACGGGTCAAGAGGCCGAGGGTCTTCCCAAGGGATTCGACCGGGCCCTTCAGAGAGAGAAAGTGTTGTTCCGCCAAAATCTCCGTGGGGGCCATGAGGGCGGCCTGATACCGGTTGTCGATCGCCATGACAATCGCCATCAACGCGACCACCGTTTTGCCGGAGCCGACATCTCCCTGGAGGAGCCGGTTCATGGGGGCAGGGGAGGCCATCTCCTGCCTGATCTCTGCGATGACACGATGCTGGGCGGAGGTCAGCTTAAAGGGAAGCTGCTGGCAAAGCCGTGCGACAAGCGGGCCGGCGACGTTGAAGGATATCCCTGTTTGCAGGGTCAGGCTTCGCTTCCGCATGGCGAGGCCGATTTGGAGCAGGAAGAACTCGTTGAAGGCCAGGCGTTGCTGGGCGGGGCTTTTTCCTGAAGCCAAAAGGATCCGATCAGCGGTCTCCGGCGGAAAATGGATCTGGGCAATCGCTTGAGAAAGGGTCATGAAATGATACTTCGCAAGAAGGGCCTCGGGAAAGATCTCCGGAAGGGTTGAGGCATATTGATGAATCAGGCGATAGATGAGGCTTCTGATGAAACGGCTATTGATCCCTTTGGTTTCATGGTAGATCGGGACGATGCGCCCCAGATGGAGGTGGGGCTCCTCCTCGTCCACCTTTTCGTACAGCGGGTTTTCCATTTCAAGGCCCGGGACGCCGTATCGGCCCCATTTTATTTTTCCGCTGAACAGGACCCGGTCCCCTTTTTTGAAGAGGTCTTTCAGGTACGGTTGATTGAACCACTTGATGCGAAGGGTGCCGGTGTCATCGGTGGCGATGACTTCCACGATCGTCATGCCCCGGTGGCGTGTTTCAATCCGGGAGACGGTCTTGATCTCGGCGCAAACGGTCTGCTCGCAATCGGCAGAGAGCGCGCTGATTTTTCGGAGGACGGTCCGGTCCTCATATCGAAATGGGATAAATGAGAAAAGGTCCCAGGCGGTCTCGATGTTCAGTTTCTTTAAAAGGGCGGCCCGGTGGGGCCCAACCCCTTTCAGGTATTGTACGGAGAGTCCCCACAGGGATGCAGGCTGTTCGCTCATGCTCTGAAGTGACAATTTAACGCGAGGGGAGGCCCCCGCCTGCTGGCTTGCCATAACTTGAAGAAAGATGCTACCATGCGCGGCTTCGGTTATCAATGGAACGGGTCTTCAGTAAGGAGGATGGCGAGAGATGTCTAGGGCGTGTAGAATCTGCGGCAAAATGGGGGTGGTTGGAAATATTGTCAGTCACGCCAACAACAAAACCAAGAGGATGTTCTTTCCCAATTTGAAAACGGTTCGCGCCGTTATCGAAAAGGTGGTTCGACGGATTCGTGTCTGTACGAATTGTATCAAGTCAGGTCGGGTGACGAAGGTTTCTTGAGGCTGATTCGTAACGGTTTACCTAAATTATTTTTCCGTACTTCAGTTTAACCTGTGGTTAACCTGTTTTTCGTTGACAAGATATAGTGGAGAAGCTACTATCAGCCCCCTTCCTGTGGGGTTTTTTGTTCTCCATGGGGGGTGTGTCGAGAATGATCTGGAGGGGATGATGATCTTGAGTCCGGGCCTTAATTTGACGTTGCGGCCGATGGTCTACCCTGCGTTCTATGAGATGTATCAGGCGGCCATTAAAAATACCTGGACGGTGGAGGAGGTTGACTTCTCAACGGATATTACCGATTTGCTCACGAAGATGTCCCGTGCGGAGCGTCATCTGATCAATCGACTGGTGGCCTTTTTTGCGACGGGTGATTCGATTGTTTCAAATAATCTGGTGCTGAATCTCTATCGGCATGTCAACTCCCCAGAGGCCCGGATGTATCTTTCCAGGCAGCTTTATGAGGAGGCGCTTCATGTCCAGTTTTATCTGACGCTGTTAGACACCTATCTCCCTGACCTTGAGGCGCGCGCCGAGGCGTTTACCGCCGTTGAAAATGTCCCGTCCATTAAGGCGAAGGCCGACTTTTGTTTCAAGTGGATGAATTCCATCTATCGAACTGACGAATTAAAAACAAGGGAAGATCGGCAGGGATTTCTCTTAAATCTGATCTGTTTCGCGGCCTGTGTTGAGGGGCTTTTTTTCTTCGCCGCGTTTGCCTATGTTTATTTCCTTCGCTCCAAGGGTTTGTTGAATGGATTGGCTGCCGGGACCAATTGGGTCTTCCGGGATGAAAGCGCCCATATTTCATTTGCCTATGAAGTAATTGCGACGGCGCGCCGGGAAGAGCCCGGGCTTTTTGATTCCCTGTTGAAGACACAAGTGACCGCCATGGTCAAGGAAGCGGTGTCCTGTGAAATGATCTTCGCCAGCGATATTTTAAGCCTGGGGGTGGCCGGCTTATCGTATAACGATATGCGCCAGTATCTGGAGTTTATTGCCGATCGCCGTTTAATGGCGCTTGGAATAGAGCCGGTCTACGGCTCAAAGAATCCGTTTAGTTTTATGGAGTTACAGGATGTCCAGGAACTGGCCAATTTTTTTGAGCGGCGGGTCTCTGCCTACCAGATGTCTGTGAGTGGGAAGGTCGGTTTCGGCGAGGAATTTTAGCAGGAGTTGCAACATGCGGTTTCTCCAGCATAAAGAAGAGGCCTACTGGTTTTACCGGTACCTCTCCATCGTTTATGATCGTTATGTCAACCCGTTTTTTTATACCGAGCCGATGCGGGATGAAGGGTTGACCCTGGCCGACTTGAACCGGCGCGATCTGGAGGTGGTGGATGTTGGGGCGGGAACCGGTTTTGCCACGGAAGGGATCGCCAGGTTTGTGGAGACGACCCATATTCATGCGTTGGACCAGTCCGACTACCAGCAGGCCAAGGCCAAGAAAAAAGAGACGTTGCACGGGGTCCATTTTTATCTGGGAGATGCCGAGAAGCTCCCTTGGGAGACCGATCGGTTTGACCGGTACGTCTCCTCCGGCAGCATTGAGTACTGGCCAGATCCGCAGCGGGCGATCGCAGAGGCCTATCGGGTGTTGAAGGTGGATGGACTGGCGACGATTCTTGGACCACTTCTGCCGAGGCATCGGGCGGCCCGTCTTGTCGCGGAGACCTTTATGTTGTTCCCCAGATGTGAGGACTATCTGAATTGGTACCGCGAGGCGGGATTTGTGGACGTGAAGTATGTCTTCCTCCGCCCCAAGTGGGTGACGGAGGAGGAATATGGCCTCTCCATTGTGGGAAGAAAGCCGAAGCCTGGCACCTCTCCCTGGATTCCGCCGACGCCAGAGCCGGAGGAGTCGCTTCGCGGAAAAACCTCCTCGCACCAAAGCCGGTTTTTATTTTTGGCGCGTTTTGCCATAGGGTCCATTGCGGGGGCGTTGTTCATCCCGCTTGCCATTGTAAAAACGGCCCTTCGAAAACTCCGGTCTTCTTAGGGTTCATCCGTAAATAACATCGACACAAAGGGCCAACGAGTCGCCCTGTTTGCAAGGCGCGAGGAGCGCGCATACCCTTTGGTATGTAAGCGATGAGCAACGTAGCAAACGGGGATGAATCGGCAGCCCGACTGTGGAGGTTATTTATGGACGAGCCCTTAAGGCGCTTGAGGTAACAGATCCCCGATCGTTACCCAAACGGTGCTCATTTCAGAGCGACCTTTGTCGGCAATCCAGAAAGTCGTTATCTTACGAAGGGATGGGGTTTCGACAAGAGGCTTCTGGAATGACGGGGGTCATGGACCGACCTGATCGTCTCCTGACGAGAATGCAGTACCCACAACGAAAATGATCCTTCCTGATAAAAAAAATCTCCTGGCGCTCTCTTTTTCGGAGATCGATACC